>CAZYSW010000161.1:0-11248 GCA_964650105.1 uncultured Nannocystaceae bacterium | reverse complement strand
GGCCTACCTCCCGCTGGCCGGCGTCACGCTGGGACTGGTCCAGATCGCGGCGCGCCAGTTGCCCGCGTTCTCCGAGACGATCCTGAACACGGGCATGGCGATCATTTCGATCAACCTGCTCGTGGGCCCCATCACCTTGCGCCTGGCGTTGCGGGCCGCGGGCGAGATCCCCGAGCCCGGCAAGGACGCGGCCCAGGCCCCCGGCACCCAGGGGGAGTCCGCCGCGGTGACGTTGGTGCGGCGTCCCCAGGTGCAGGATCCCACCCTGCAGGCGTACGTGGACCGTATCGAGGCCGAGGTCGAGGCGAGCCTCGATCGATTCGCCCGCGACGTTCTCGTCCCGTGGTCGCAGCGCGTGCGCGCGAAGGTGTTCGAGGCGCTCCCGACCAACCACGACGTCGTCACCGACGCCACCGTGACGTCGATCCTCGCCCTGGTGCGCGAGCTGCCGGAGTCGGATCCCCCTCTGGAACGTGCCGCGTCGTTCGGCAAGCTCTACGAAGACCTCCGCCGCACGATGCAAGCGTTCCCGCTGGAGATCCGCGCGCCCTATACCGAGCGAAACTTCGCCGTCCAGCCCACCGATTCCGCGATCCTCCGGCTGCGTCGCAAGGCGTCGTGGGTCGCGTATCGCCTCGGCGGTCGACGAGGGCGCCGGTGCGTGCCCGTGCGGATGGCGTGCCGGATGGCGCTCGAGCCTCGGCTCGCCGAAGGCGTACGGGATGCCCTGGGGATGTGGTGTCGAACCGAGGCGTCCGCCCTCGCCGAGCTTCGGCAGGCCATCGAGGGCAACCGTGGCGTGGCGGAGGTGCGCAGCGGTCTGGACAACCTGTTTGGTGCCTGGTCCGAACGGCTGCTGACCGACCTCCGACGTGCGCTGTCGACCGGGTTGTCCGAGTTCGCCGCGATCCTGGAGGTGGCGGGGACCCCCGAGATGCCGGCCACCAGCATCCGGTTCTCCCGCGTGGAGCCGCTGGTGACCCGGCTGCTTCAGGAGCTCGACCGGGATGGTCGGCGATGGGGCCTCACCCTGGTCGCCGCCGGGCGGACCGTCGTCCTTTCGGCCAGGGTCGAGCTCTTGCAGCAACGCACGATCAAGCTGGTGGAATCGGGGTTCCTCGATCCCTTGGCCGAGCTGATGGAGGCGATCCATCCCGAGATCGTCGCGACGCGAGATCGACTCCAGGAGGCTCGGCGCTCCATCGAGGGGCTCACCGAGCTCGACACCGAGCGCCTCGAGAGCCTCGCGGCCGCCTGCCGCAAGGCGTTTCCCCAAGAAGCGCACGTGATCATCAAGCGCCTGCGCGGGCAGTTCCGCGAGCAGGTCTCCACGCAGCGGCTCGCCAGCGAGCTGCACGGGCTGGTCGAGGAGGTCCCCGAGTCGTTACAGGTGCTCGGCGGCGAAATGCCGCTGCACTTCGTCAAGAACGTCGCCGATGTCGAGGTGGTGGAGGTCGCCATCCGGCGGCTGTGCGAGGAGGCGCTCATCGTCGATCTGCTGCCCGTGCTCGACGAACGCGTGCGCTCGACGAGCGCTTTGATCACGGTGATCAACGCCCAGCTTCGCGAGCACGTGTCGGTCGCCATGTTCGCCATCGACACCGCGCTCGGGCGCCACGCCGACGAGGAGGAGATCGTCCCGCTGGTCGTCGACGGCCTGGAGCGTTCGTGGCGTCGCGTGGACGAGATGGCCAACCTCTTGGAGCGGGTGCGCGACGAGACGCCCGAGCAGGTCCTCGAAGGCCTCGCGCACGCGTTCTCGGTCATTCGGGGCAGCGCGACCAAGGGCCGCACCGAAACGGTGCAGCGGCGCTCGGTCGCCGACGTGTTGCGCCGCCGCCTTTCGAGCGCGATCACCAGCGTCGCCTCGTTCTTCGGGGCGGCCAACGCCCGCATCCATCGCTTGATGCGACGGCTTCGCGCCGCCGATCTCGGCCAGGAGCTGCAGCTCCGTGCCGGACGCACCAAGCTCGACGCGGCGGGCATGCGCGAGCTGTTGTCGGCGGACGAGCGTCAGCCGGACCAAGACGATCTACCGCCCATCTACGCGCGGCTGTTCTCGCCCGAACCGGTGCACGATCGGCGGCTGTTCACCGCCCGTCGCAACGATCTGCGCCTGCTTCTGCGCGAGGAACAGGCCGCGTTGGAGGGCAAGTCCGACGGCGTGCTCCTGGTGGGCGAGCACGGCTCGGGCCGCACCTCCATGCTCAACGTCGCGGCGGTCGAGTTTCGGGCACTCCGCGTGATCCGGCTCAGCGAGGAGCACACGCGCCCCGGCGGCTTCTTCGCGGCTTTGGCCGCCGAGCTGCAGTGCGAGCCCAAAGCCGCCGAGATCCGCGCCGAGCTGGCCTCGACCCGCACGAGCGTGGTGGTCGACGACCTCGAGCGGTGGTTCGTTCCCGATCCCCAGGGATTGCCCGAGCTCGAGCGCATCCTCGATCTGGTGCTGACCACCCGGCACGTGGCGTTCTGGGTGGCCGCGATCGCCGAGGACGCGCTCGAGTTCGTCGATCCGATCTTCGCGCTCCGGCAGGCGTTCGGGCGGGTCATCACCTTGGGGCCGCTCGAGCCCGAGGCCCTGGCGCGCGCCGTCGAGACGCGAAACAAGGTCAGCGGCCTCCGGATCGCGTATCCGCGGCCGCGCTTCGCCGCGCTGTTCGGCGATCGAGAAGCCGAGACGAGCCGCGCTCGCTACTATCGGAACCTCGCTCGCATCTCGCGGGGCAACCTCCGCGCCGCCCTTCGCTGCTGGTATCGCGACGTCCAGCTCGGCGAGGGCGACACGGTGGTGCCTCGCCTGCGCGGCACGTCCGTGGCCAGCCAACGGATTCTCGGGCAGCTCCACCCGCACGCGCTCGCCGTCCTCGTGCAGGGCCTGCGCTTCGGCGTCCTGGACGTCGAGCCGCTGCGCCGTACCCTCGGGCTGTCGCGCAGCGAGGTGAGCCGCCATCTCGCCTTCTTGCGATCCGCCGGGTTCTTGGACCGGCGCAGCGGATTCAGCGGGGGCCTGCGGATCAACCCCGCGGTCCAACCCCTTCTCGGCCAGGCGCTCACCGAGGTCGGCGCGCTCAGGAGGCCCGCATGACGGGACGCCGTCTCGTTCCGGGGCTCGTGCTCGTGGCCGGCGCGGGGTGCCGTGCCGACGTGGTGGCCGAGGCCCAGCCGACGGCCGAAGGGCTCTCGGCGGAGTTGGTGCGAGAGATCGACGCGCTCACCTCGCTGCTCACCTCCCCCGAGATCCTGACGATCCCGATCATCCTCCTCGCCGCCTGGATCGGCACGCGGGCGGTGTCGATCGCCACCCGGGTCGCCCTGCGCCTGGGGCTGCAGCGCGAGCGCCTGGTGACCGCGGTCTCGGTCCTGCTCACGGTCGTCTTGTGGACCTGGGCGCTGGTCTCCGTCTTGGGCCGTCTGCTTGCGGTGGCGCCGGCCCTCACCTTGATCGGCATGGGGCTGGCCTCCGTGGTCCTGCTCATCGGGCTCTCCAAGCACGTCGAGAACCTGGCGGCCGGGATGAGCCTGGTGTTGCGCAGCCGGATCAAGGAGGGCGATCAGGTCTCGATCGGCGAGCACCAGGGCCTGGTGCGCCGCGTCGGCTGGACGCGCGTGGAGCTGCGCAGCCCCGACGGCCAGACGCTGTTCGTCCCCAACCGGCAGGTGGTGGTCGACGCGGTCTCCGTCGGTCGCGTCCGCCACAGTTTCCCCCTTCAGGTCAGGCTGGTACGCACCGGTCCCTGGTCCGCCGACCACATCGAGAAGGCGCGATGGACGGCGACGCTGTCGCCCTATCGAGACGTGAACAGCCGGGTCACGGTGGTGACGGAAGGGCGAGAGGGCAACATCATGGTGGTCGAGATCCAGGTGTGGGCGTCCCGCCTCCTTCCGGCGGCCGAGCAGCACCTGCGGCGCATGCTTTCGACCCACGTCGAGCGAAAGGACCGAAATTGACCTCGGCGGCGGGCCCGGCCTTTCGGCCCGCCTCGAAACGCCGTACTCAGCCTCCGAACGCCGGTTCGAAGTCGACGATCAGCGGATCGTGGTCCGAGATGGGCCTGCCCTCGAACAGTGGCCGCTCGATGACCTCGGGATCGGCAGGCCGAAGGCCGCGACCGGCGAACCAGTCGATGCGCAACGGCACGCAGCAGTTCCACGGCTCGAGGCGACGCCGCAGCCAGGCATGCGCGAACCCGGGGATGTAGCGACGCGTCCAGTCGTCCAACTCTGGGTCGTGGAGGTCGTAGTGGGTCGTACCGCGGCCGCGGTCGTTGAAGCCGTCGATCTCCAGGCCCGCCGCACGCATGGCCTCGAAAGTGCCTCGCTCGAACACCTGCTCGGGCGTCATGTACTGCGCCACGGTCCCCGCAAAGCCGAACCGCACCAGCTTGTGCGCGACGTTCATCGCGAGCCCGACCTTGCTGCTCAGATCGTAGGTGTTGGTGTTGAGGTCGCCCCCGAGCAGGACGTGACGATTGCCCATGCGGTCGATGGCCTCCACGACCATCTGCATCTGCCGTGCGCGGTGACGCGGTGACGCGAACGGATCGAGGTGCACGACCGCCACCGTCAGCGGTCCCTCGGGAAGGAGTACCTCGCACAACAGCGCCCGCTTGCCGCCCAGGCGCTTTTCGTCGGCGTGGAACTTGTCGTGGTACTCGGGCAGCGAGATCGCCTCGAATCGGCTGACCGGCCACCGGGTGAGCAGGGCGCAACCGTGCATGGCCAGCGTGTTGTCGAGTCCGTGGTCTCGCTCGAACGCGTCTCCCGGGGAGAGCAGAAGCTCCATGTTTCCGTAGACCCAGCCCGTTCCCAGGGCCTGGGCGAGATCCCGCGCCACGTGCCGGTTGCCCGAGCGCCCCATCCCCAGGTCCACCTCGGTGAGGAGGTACAGGTCGGCGTCACGCAGACGAGGCCGGCTTTGGAGCAGATGCGCCGCGGCTTCGAAGCGCTTGCCCCGCTCGAGGTTCCACGCAACCGCGGTGAACGTCCGCTTGCGGGGAGGCGGGCTCTGCACGGGCCTGAGGTCCCAAGCGCACCCGTCGAGCACCCGCTCGATCTCGGCGGCGACCTCGCGATACACGGGGTCGCGCAGCAATGCCGCGCGGCTGCGCAACCGAGCCAGCCGCGGGAGCACCGGGCCCAGCGAGTGCACCAGCTCGTGGTGGAGCGGACGCAAACCCGAACGCACGCCGCCGCCGCGATCGCCGTCGGCCACGAGGACATCCTTTACCCAAGTCACCACCAATCGGGCAAGCACCGGCGCGAGACCCGACCCCACCCGAGGCCCGGCCTGGACCGTTCCTCGATCCTGGTGCCCCCTCGCCCCCGCGCAACCCCACCACGACCCGACCCAGCACCGCATCCGACCCGACCCAGCACTGCATCCGACCCGACCCAGCACCGCATCCGACCCGACCCGGCACCGCACCCGACCCCCGCCGTAGAACGCTGCCGCGTCCTTCGGCATGCGAAGGCACGATGCTGTACCGTTTCGTGCGATGCGCCGAGGGGGCCTGCTGCGGGTGCTTCCGTGGATGGCGATCGTCGCGGTGGCGTGCGGCGGTCGGGAGCCGATTGTCGAGCAGGCCGTCGCGCCGGCGGCTGCGCCCGGCTCCGAAGATGCGTCGGAGGGCTCCGTGTCCGCGCCGAAGCAGCACCACGCGCCGACCCTGCAACGCCACGTCGTCTCGGCGGACGATGGTCACGCGATCGCCGTGTGGTCCAAGGAGGTCCGCGAGCCCCGGGGCGTCGTCATCTTGATCCATGGCCGGACCTGGAGCGCTCGGCCCGACTTCGATCTCCAGGTTCCGGGCAAGCGGCGGTCGCTGATGGACGCCCTGGCCGCGTCCGATCACACCACCTACGCCGTCGACCTGCGAGGGTACGGCGACACACCGCGCGACGACACCGGCTGGCTCACGCCCGATCGCGCCGCGGCCGACGTGTCGGCGGTGATCGCCTTCGTGCGGACGCGCCATCCGGAACACCGCCCGGCGCTGCTGGGATGGTCGCTGGGTTCGCTCGTGGCCCAACTCGTGGCCCAGCGGCAGCCCGACGACCTCTCCGCCCTGGTCCTGTACGGGTACCCGAGAGATCCGGATCATCGCTACGCCCGCGACCCCGACCGCGGACCGCCGCCGCGGATCCCCACCACGGCCGAGCAGGCCCGCGCGGACTTCATCTCGCCCGACGTGGTCGACGACGCGACGATCGAGGCCTTCGTCGAGGCCGCGCTGGCCACCGATCCCGTGCGCTGCAACTGGCGGGGCTCCGAGCAGTGGTCCGTCCTCGATCCGGCCGCGGTGCGGGTCCCGACGCTGGTGATCCACGGCGAGCGCGACCCGTTGGCCCCCGTGTCCAACCAGGCCAAACTCTTCACGAGGCTCGGCCACCCCGATCGGAGCTGGGTGATCGTAGCGGGCGGCGATCATGCGGCTCACCTCGAGGACACCGGGCCTCGCTTCACGCACGCGGTGGTGGAGTTCTTGACCCGCCCGCGGCCCTCGTCGCTCAGGGCTGCAGCGCGCGGCGATACAGTCGCGCCCCGTTGATGTCCACCAGGGCGTGCATCACGATCGGGAGCCACAACGTGCCGCCGAACAGCCACAGGCCGGACGCGACGAGCCCCGCCGTTGCCGTCTTCACGATGCCCTTGCGCCCCTGGTAGGCGTGCGCCAGGCCGAAGACCGCCGCGGCCAACGGCACCGCCGGCAGCAGCCCCACGGCGGCCTCGAGGTAGCGGACCAGGTAGCCGCGGAACAACACCTCTTCGCAAAACCCCGCGGTCATCGCCAGGGGGACGAACCACCCGAGCTCCCGTGCGTCGCGGGGCAAGAAGGGCGCCTCGCGTTCCACTTGCTCGCGCAGCATCCGACGGGCCCGACCGTCGCGCTCCAGGATGCGCCCTTGGGTGATCATCATGACGCCGATCCCGGCCGCCACGACGAGCGCGGGCCACGTGGTCCACGTCGGGGAGAACCCCAGGCCCAGGGCGGCCAGCGAGCGTCCCGAAAGGACCCACACCGTGAGTGCACCGAGGGTGACCACCCACTGCCAGGACATCGTCCTTCGGTACAGAAGGATGCGCACGCCGGGCGCATCTCGACGGAGGGCCTCGCGTTGGCGGGGGTAGACGAGCCACCCGCGGATGGGAAGCGCCACCGCGAACACCAGGACCACAAGGTGATCGGCCCACGACCACTGCATCGTGCTCCAGAATGTCACAGCCGAGCGCCGAGTGCGTCCGCCCCCACGAACGCGACCACGCCCCCCGTGCGACCGATCCGGCCGCCGGCTCGGGGCCCGCTCCCCGCAATTGCTCTGGGTTCGGGGGCCCGCGAGACGATTCGATCCACCCGGTCGAGCCCAGGCACGATATCCTTCCCGCCCGACGCGGACGCAACGTCACGTTGTGGGTCACCGCGGACCCGTGACCCCGCGGATCTCGAGATCGACCGAAGAGGAGACCTCCGATGCATCAACCCTACGACCCCAACCATCCGTACGCCGGCCAGCCCGGCCAAGTTCCCCCGGCGCAGCCTCAGGGTTGGGGACCACCGCAGCAGCAAGGTTGGGGGCAGCCACCGCAGCAGCAAGGTTGGGGGCAGTCACCGCAGCAGCAAGGTTGGGGCCAGCCGCAGGCGCAGCTCGGCTTCGGTGCGCCGGCGCAGCCGAGCCATGGGTACGTCGACCACGACGCACCGGTGTCCGAGGCCTCCCCCGAGGTGCGCGCGAAGTTCATCGAGCGCACCTACGTCCACCTGGCCGGAGCGATCGCGGTCTTCACCTTGCTTCTGACCGCGCTCGTGAACCTGCCCGGGATCGAGAGCCTGATCGAGCTGATGATCTCCACGCAAGCGAGCTGGGCGGTGGTGTTGGGCCTGTTCATGGCCGTGAGCTGGGTCGCCGACCGCTGGTCGAAGAATGCGGTCTCGCTCGGCATGCAGTACGCCGGCCTGGGCCTGTACGTCGTCGCCGAAGCGGTCATCTTCGTGCCGCTCGTCTACATCGCGATGTACTTCGTGGGCGGAGGCGTCATCCTCAACGCCGCGGTGATCACCCTGGCCATGTTCGCGGCCATGACCGCCTACGTGTTCATCAGCAAGAAGGACTTCTCCTTCATCAAGGGCGCGTTGGTGGTGGCCGGCATGGCGGCGACGGGCCTGGTGGTCTCGAGCCTCGTCTTCGGCTTCCAGCTCGGCAACGTCTTCTCCGTGGCGATGATCCTCCTCGCGTGTGGTTACATCCTCTACTACACGTCGAACGTGCTCCATCACTATCGCCCCACCCAGCACGTCGCCGCGGCCCTGGCCCTCTTCTCGGCCGTCGCGCTGCTGTTCTGGTACGTCCTGCGTCTGTTCATGTCGCGGCGCTGAATCGCTTTCGACCCGTCGACGCCCCTCCACGCGAGGGTGCAGCGGCAGGTCGGTTCGCACCTCTCGTGTCCGCCGGTGGAATGGTCCACCGGCGGCTTTTCAGTTCGGGGGTGCCGGCGAACCGTGGTCGGCGAGCCAGGCGTCCACCTCGGACAGTGCCTCGGCCTCGTCCTGGTCCTGCGCGAAGATCTCTCCATGGCCAGGTAGACGCCGTCGGGGTGTGCCTCCACGTCGAACACCGACACCACGTTGGGGTGGCCTCAACGGCGCCATCGCTCGGGCCCTGCCCATCCCCCCCGAACCCACCTGCTCGATCACCACGTAACGGCCGAGCCAGGCGCCGACCCCCGTGACGGATGCACGCTCGTCGGTCGCGATGGCCGGCTCCGCGATCGTCCGGTCGTCGGCATCGCTGGCGGCCGAGCCGTCGCCGCTCGCCGCTGGCCGATCCTGATCGTCACCGACCATGGCCACGGTGCTCGGGGGCGGCGTCGGCCGCGGGCGAGAACGAGTGCAGATCCACGAGGGCGTCCGTCGTCGGGAGGCGAAAGCCCCGATCGTCCGCCGGCGGTCGTCGGGGGGCGGTGACCGCCTCGCCGGCGTGTCGGATCGACGCCGCCTCCTGGTGGCGCAACGTTCACCCCCCACGATGGCGCCCAGCCGGCACGGACGTCCCACATGATAGGGGCGCGACGTCGCCTCCGGTTCGAGCCCTGCCTCCCGGACCGAGGGCGCAGCGCCGAAACCGCCGCGGGCGCAGTCGCGCCGCTGGTGCGACAATGTGAGATTTGCGTGCGTTCTCCCCGTTCGGCGGGAAGCATCGCCGACCTCGGCCAGGGTCCCGGGGGCGGCCGAGCCTCCAACGCATTGATCTGTCTCGCTTTTCGCTCCGACGCGAACGCGCCTACGCGGCCCCCGAGCACGCCGTTGCACACCCGCGCCAGGCGCCCCCGGCGCTATTTCCGTGGCCAAGTCGGGTCGGTAGACTGCCCCCCCTTCGTCGAAACGGCGGCCCTGCTGGCCTTTGGCGTTCTGGGACGGCATTTCGGGCTGCGGCGGGACAAGCATCATGACCGAGAAGAACACTGCAGCCTTCTTCCGGGCGGAAGGGGTGCTCTTGTCCAGAGGAGTCGTCCACGCGGCCGCGTTCATGGCCGCTCAGCGGGCCGGCATGCGAGAACGGGCGCTCCGTTTCGGGCAGGCCGCCCTGGCCGCGCCGCTGTTCGCTCTCTTGGGGCAAAACGATCGCAGCTTCGGCAACCGGGTCGTGCACCTGTCTTACCGGGACATGAGCGAGGACCGGATCGCCGTGCTGGCGGAGGAGTACGTCGAGGACGTCCTGGCCGAGAAGATCTTCGACAGCGGGATCGAGCTGCTACGCAAAGCTCGTGCCGACGGACACCGGGTGGTCGTGATCTCGGAGGGGATCAGCGAGATCATGGAGCTCGTCCGTGAGCGGCTTCGCTACGTCGACGACCTGGTGTGCAACCGCCTGGAGTATCGCGACGGCAAGGCGACCGGCCGGCTGATGGATCCCATCATCGGTGGCTACGAGGGGGGACGCTGGCTCGAGCAGTATGCGCGCGAGCACGACATCGATCTGTCGCGATCGGTGGCCTACGCCGGGCACGGGCCCGACTTGCTGCTCTTGTCCTCCGTCGGCACGCCGTGCGTCGTCAACCCCGACTTCACGCTGCGCAAGGCCGCCCGCGAAGCCGACTGGCCCATCATGGACTACAGCGCGTAGGGGAGGGCACCCGTGGGCGAAATCTCGATCCAGGAGACCTACGCCGGCAAGCACATCCTCGTGACCGGCGCCTCCGGCTTCGTGGGCAAGGTCTGGCTGGCCATGGCGTTGCAGCGGGTCCCCGGCATCGGACGGATCTCCGTCTTGTTGCGGGGCAAGGGCCGGACCGCACGCGAACGGTTCGAGAAGATTCTCAACACGTCGATGGTCTTCGGACCCCTGCACGAGGAGCACGGAGAGGCGCTCAGCACCTTCGTCTCCGAGCGGGTGGAGGTGGTGTCGGGCGACGTGTCGCAGCGTGACCTGGGGCTCGATCCCGAAGTCGCCGAGCGGCTGCGGGGCGAGGTCGACCTGGTCATCAACTTCGCCGGGTTGGTGGACTTCAACCCCGATCTGCGCGATGCGGCCTCGGCCAACGTCGACGGGGCGCTCAACGCGGCCGATTTCGCGGCGAGCTGCGATCACGCCGCCCTCTTGCACGTGTCGACCTGCTACGTGGCCGGGCAACGAGACGGGATCATCGAGGAGTCGATCCGCAGCGCGCTCACCCCCAACGAGACGCCCATCGACGCCGAGGCCGAGTATCGGGAGCTGCACCGGATCGTCGCCGAGGTCCAGGCCGAGAACGACGACCCCCAGACCGAGCAGAAGCTGCGCGACGACGTGGTGGAGCGGATCCGCGAGCGCGGCTACGAGGAGAACGAGCGACGCGTCAAGGAGATGGTCGGTCGACTCAAGCGCAAGCGGCTGCGGGAGATGATGGCCAAGGCCGGCATGGATCGCGCCAAGGAGCTCGGCTGGCCCAACACCTACACCTACACCAAGGCGCTGGCCGAGCTCCTCCTCGAGACACGCCATCGCAACCTGGCGTGGACCATCTTCCGGCCGGCGATCGTCGAGAGCGCGATCGAGTATCCGTTCGCCGGTTGGAACGAGGGGTTCAACACCTCTGGCCCGCTCGTCTACCTGGCGGGGACGTGGTTTCGACACGTGCCGGCACGGGCCGGCAACCCGCTGGACGTCATTCCGGTCGACGAGGTGTGCAAGGCCCTGTTCACCGTCGGGGCCGCGCTGATGCGACGAGAGCACGCGCCGGTCTACCAGTGTGGATCGTCGGACCGGAACTTCC
>CAZYSW010000160.1:0-11255 GCA_964650105.1 uncultured Nannocystaceae bacterium | reverse complement strand
GCACCAATCCCGGCGACAGGCCACGCACCGCCTTCAGCGCGCGACCGGTGGTGGGGGAGGTCGTAGCTACGCGCGTAGTCCAGCACGTACTGATCCCCGGCACCCTTGGAGCATCCGTAGGGGCTGTGCAAGTCGAGGTTGCGGCGCTCGGAGATGCCCTCGGCGCGTAGTCGGCGGTCTCGGGGCTCGTAGCGTAGATCGAGCTCGTCCAGCTCGATGTCTGCGAGATCGCCGTACACCTTGTTCGTCGACGTGAACACGATGCCGGGCGGGTGGGGCAGACGGCGTGCCTCCTCGAGGAGGTTGAGGGTGCCGCGTGCGTTGATCTCGAAGTCGTCTTCGGGCCGATCGAGACTGCTCGTCACGGCGACCTGACCGGCCAGGTGGAAGATCTGCGAGACGTCGCGGATGGCCTCGCGGATGGAGGCTCGATCGCGGACATCACCGGGGACCCAGGTGATGGCGTCGCCGAAGGTGTCCGAGAGCCACTCCAGGTTGCGCTCCACACCCGCTCGCTGTAGGTTGTCCAGCACGACCACCGACTTGTCGAGGGCGGCGAGCTTGGCGACCAGGTTCGAGCCGACGAATCCCGCGCCGCCGGTCACCAGGACGCGATCGCGTCGTCGGGTCGAGGTCTCGGATCGCGTCGAGGTCGTGTGCGAGAATTGGTGCGGTGGCCGGTTCCGAAGCCGATGCACCAGGGAATGCTCGCGCCCGCGCCAGTACAGACGGTCGACCGCACCGGCACCGAGATCGAGGTAGTCTCGAAGCTCGTCCGCCAAGGACCATGGCCCGTTCTTGCCGGGGCCTGCGACCAACCAGACGCAGCGCGCGTTGGTGAGCGACCGTAGTCGAGTCACGAGCGCATCGATGCCCTGCGCAAGCCGGTGCTCGAGGTCCAGGTCCAGGACGATGCCCGATGCGCTGCGAAGGGCGTCGAGCTCGAGCAAGGCTCGAAGGGCGTGCTCGGTGCACGCACTTCGACGCAAACCGAGCACCAACTCGTGGCCCGCACGGCGAACCACCTTCGCCGCGGCATCGAGCGCGAGCCGGAGGCGCCCTCGAAGCGGATCGACGGGGTCCCAGATCGAACGGGCTTGCAAGCACGCACACAGCTCGACACCCGAGCATCCGGGTTCCGCGTCGGCGCAGATCCCTTGCACCACATCCATCAAACGCTCGGGGTCGTCGGGGGACGCCTCCAGGGCGGGGAGGACTCGCCCGTGCTCTGCGAGGCGCTCGATGACCTGCGCGTACCACTGACGGCCGGTGGGAGCCAGCCACGACTCGACGGGGATCCGAAGTCGAACGTGATCCACCGTGTCCTCGCGGAGGACCTCACAGAGGCGATCGAGCGTGTCGATGTCCCCCGGCGGACAGGTCTCGGCGATCCCGTAGTCGAAGCCCACCATGTCAGTCTCCGAGGCGCCCGACGGTGAGGCCCCGCCGTTCGAGCTCGCGTCGAGCGTCGACGACGCGATCGACGGCCGTCCGCCCATCGAGCCACTCGGCGAGCTCTTCGAGTCCGTCGTCGAAGGAGATGCGTGGTTCGTACCCCAGCAGCGTGCGCGCCCGGCCGATGTCGGCGAAACAGTGTCGAATGTCTCCCACCCGGTACTCTCCGGGAACTTCGGGGACGAGGGCCTCCTTCCCGAGGATCCTGCCCAGGGCTCGGGCGACCTCGGTGATCGTGCGGGCCTGGCCGCTCCCGATGTTCAGGACTTCACCGGCCACTCTGTCGCTCTCGTAGGCCAGGCGACACGCCCGCGCTACGTCGTGAACGCTCACGAAGTCGCGGCGCTGACGGCCATCCTCGAAGATGATCGGAGGCCGGTCGTTGAGCAGGCGCGAAGCGAAGATGGCGAGGACACCGGTGTAAGGGTTCGACAATGCCTGCCGCGGGCCGTACACGTTGAAGAACCGCAACGCCGTCGTGGGGACTCCGTAGGCGTCACCCACCAGCGTGCACATCCGCTCCTGGTCGTACTTGGTCAGAGCGTAGATCGACGCGAGATCGGGGGGCTTGTTCTCGGGGGTCGGCAGCGGACGCAGGGCCTCACCCGATTCGTCGAGGACCTCCCAGATGCCATCGACGAGCTGGCTGCGCGGCCGCCCGGGACGGACCACGGGCGTCCCGTCGGCCCGGGCACAAAGCCCCTCTCCGTAGATGCTCATGCTGCTGGCCACCACCAGACGTTTCAGCCGCCGGGTGGCCACGGCCTCCAGGAGAACGGCCGTCCCCACGCAGTTCGTCTCCACGTAGTGCTCGACGGCGTACATGCTTTGTCCCACACCGACCGCGGCCGCGAAGTGGAACACACCGTCGATGCCGTCCAGCGCGGCTGCGACCTTGTGCGGGTCCCGCACGTCTCCGACGATCACCTCGACGTCGGGATCGAGGTAGTCGGGAGGGAGACGCTGAGGCCCGTGGACCTGGGGGGAGAGATCGTCGAGAACGCGGACGCGGTAACCGCGGGACAGCATCTCGTCGGCCACGAACGAGCCGATGAACCCCGCACCACCAGTGATCAGCACACACTCTGTCACAGCCACGGGAATCTACTCCGCCGGTTTGCTGCTGCAATGAGCAGTCGTAGCGTCGACGCGTTCGATAGCTTCGGATGTCGGAACGGGGTCGTGAACGAACGTCGTCAGCGAAGGTAGATGTCGTCGAGAGTTCGAGCGACGCGCAGGGTGCCCTCGATCGATGCGTCGTATCCGGACGATCGGGCCAAGGTGCGTGCCCATGAGAGCGCCGATCGGCCTCCCCACCGATCGGGCGGCCGGGCGATCGTCTCGCGATGCGTTCCGCGGTGGCGCTGCACCTCGAAGTCGTAGAAGGACCCGTCGAGATTGCGGAGCGTCGCGCCGCCCGAGGTTCCGTGGAACGCTGCCTCGATGACGGCGTCCCGTCCGGCGTGAAGATTCCACGAGCACGTCACGCGGACCGTCGTGCCCGCGCTGGTCTGGAGGAGCGCGCACGCGAAGTCCTCGACCTCGGTGCGGTCGAGGATCCGCTTGCCTCGGGCATAGCGGCGACCGTCGATCACCTCGACCTCGGGCCATCCGAGCGTCCAACCCGCCAGGTCGAGGAGGTGGATGCCCAGATCCATCAGACAACCGCCTCCGGCCAGCACGGGATCGTGAAACCACGGCTTGTCGGGGCCGTAGGCGTTGTGGAAGACCAGGTCCACCGCGAAGACCTCGCCGAGCTCGCCCGTCTGGACGAGCTCGCGTATCTGGGGAACGCCCGCGACGTGTCGGTAGGAGAAGTCCACGCCCAGCAGCCGATCGGCCGCGCGTGCCGCCTCGAGGACGGCGGCGGTCTCCGGGCCGGAGCGCGCCAGGGGCTTCTGGCAGAACACGGCCTTGCCGGCCCGCAGCGCCGCGATGGCCTGATCGGCATGCAAGGCGCTGGGGGTCGCGATCAGGACCCCCTGGAGATCGAGATCCAGGAGCTCGTCGAGCGTCTTGGCGATGCGGGCCTCCGGGGCGATTCGGCGTGCGGCTTCGAGCTGTTCGACGCTGGGGTCGAGCAGGGCGACGACGTCCGCGGCCTGCTCCTCGACGAGGCACTGCATACGGTGCCGACCGATCCACCCCACGCCCACGCAGCCGATCCTGGGAGGCACCCGCCTGTCGGTGCTCATGGTCCGCCTCGTCCTCAGTCGTAATGAAGGAGTGCCTTCATGAACCCCTCGGGGCGTCGGCTCGCGGTCTCGAGCGCTTCGGCGAGGTCGTCGAGTCGATAGGTGTGCGTGTACAGCGGCCGAGGATCGAGCCGCCCCGCGCGAACGGCTTCGATGGCTTCGCGAAGCCCGAGAACGTACTCGCTCACTTCGCGTTCGTGAGCGTTGATGACGTCCAGGCCGTTCCAGTTCCAGCGCTGCATGTTCACCTGTCGAACCCCGTCTTGGTGATAGCCGGCGACGACCAGTCGTCCGCGGATGCGCAGGAGCTCCGTGGCGAGATCGAGGGGCCACTGCGCACCGACGCACTCGAGTACGCAATCGCAGAGGTCACCGTTGGTGATCTCGCGGACCCGTTCGATGATGCGGGCGTGGTCGTCCATGACGACGGTTTCGTGCGCCCCCATGTTCTTGGCCGCCTGCAAGGACGAGTCCCTCCGTGAGATCGCGATGACCCGAGCGCCCGCCAGCCGCGCGAGGCGGGTCAGCACCGCACCCATGAAACCAATCCCGATGATCGCCACGACCTGACCCGGCTTGATCGCAGCGCGCCGGTGGACGTTGAAGGCGCAGGCGAGCGGCTCGCCGGGGAACGGCTGATCGTCGAGCTCCGCGGGGAGACGGACGCAGGCACGAACCTCGGCCACGTCCTGAGTCGCGTAGGCCCGTTCGCTCAGGAACGCGACCCGTTGACCTTCCTGTAGATCTTCGACGCCGGGTCCGATGGCGTCGACGATCCCCCACGCCTCGTGTCCCGGAGTGCCGGGTGCGAGCGGGTACTCGAACCAATCGCGACCCTCGTAGGGCGGGATGTTGGATGCACACACGCCGCAGCCCTGTAGTCGGATCCTCACCTGACCTTCGTGCGGCTCGGGGGCCGGAATCTCCACGATCTGCACGCGGCGCGGTGCCTCGAAAACGGCAGCTCTCACGGGGCTCATGGGGCCGGTCCTTCTTGACACCTCGCGAGGCGGATGCAACGCGTCGAGTGTGATGTCGGCGGTGGGGGAGGTGGCCCCCGTCCGCTTTGGTTCGGAAATGATCGCGGTGCGTGGTGGAAAACCGGCTGGGATGGATCAAGCTCGCAGCCGACGTGCGAGGTCGATTGGGCATCTCTCAGTCGTTTCCGGTGGGCGCGCACGCCGAGGTCGAGCGGGTCGTCGATCTGCTGCACGCGCTCGGCGTCCGACACGTTCGAACCGAAATTTCCTGGGCCCTGCACCACCGGCCGGAAGGCCAGGCGTGGTACGAGTGGTACGACTGGTTGCTCGGCGCTCTTTCCGATTTCGAGACACTGGTCTGCGTGACCGACACGCCGGTCGAGCTCGCCGAGGGGCGATGTCCGACGAGCCCGCCGGTCCGGCTGGAGAGCTTCGCCGACTTCGTGGGGACCCTCGTCGATCGCCACGGCGACCGATTCGAGGCCATCGAGCTGTGGTGCCGGCCCAACAATCGGTCGAGGTGGGCCTACGATCGGTTCGACCCGGCCTGGAGGAAGTTTTCGATCATGGTTCGCGCGGCCGCTCGGCGGGCTCGTGCGTGCGGCAAGCGAACCGTGCTGGGCGGGATGCTGCCGGTCGACCACGAGTGGCTCGATCTGATGCACGCGTATGGTGGCCTCGACGACATCGACGTGATCGGCATCCAGGGATTTCCGGAAATGTGGTGGCCCCACGCGCCCAACTGGGACTGGTACGCGCGATGGCGAGGTTGGCCCGAGACGCTGGCATACGCGGCTGCGGTCGCGCGAGGAAAGCCCGTGTGGATCACGGAGTCGGGACTTTCGACGTGGGACGTGGCCTGTCGGTCGCCTGGCCGCCACGCGCTGCAGGGACAATGCTTGCAGGCGTTGGCGGCGGCGCCGGCGGAGCGCAAGTACTGGTGCTCAATGGTGGACCTCGATCCGCAGTGCTGCACCATACGAGGATTTCACGTCGGCGAGCACGAGTACCATCTCGGAGCCGTGACGCATGCGGGTGAGCCCAAGCCGGCCTGGGAGACGCTGCGGTCCTTGATGGGGATCGAGCTCGAGCGCATGACGGCGGTGGGTTGACCCGTCCGACCCCCCGGGTGCGCTGGGATTGCGCACGGGAGCGGATCGGGCGGGTCGTGCCGAGAGCGAGCCGAGAGCCGGCCGGCCGTCGTCCCGTGCTACGCTCCGGGGCGCGGAGACGGGGATGCAGGCAGGGACGCGTGGATGGGTGACGACGCTTGCGGTGGGCATGTGTGCCGTCGGAACGCCGGCTTCGATCGAAGCCGCGGTCCTGCAGGTCGGACCGGGCAAGCCGTACGCCACGCCCAGCGCGGCGATCGCTGCGGCATCGCCGGGCGACGAGATCGAGATCGACGCGGGGGAGTATGTCGACGACTTCGCATCGATCACCACCGGCGATCTGGTCATCCGAGGGGTGGGCGGCATGGCACACCTGCACGCCACCGTGAATGCACCCAACCAAAAGGGCATCTGGGTGATCGAGGTGGGGACCGGTCCGATCACGGTCGAGAACGTGGAATTCTCCGGGGCGAAGGTCAGTGCGGGCGACGGAAACAACGGCGCGGGAATCCGCATGCAAGGCAGCGCGCTGACGGTCCGCAACTGCTACTTCCACGATAACCAAAACGGGATCCTGTCGGGGGGGACGGCCGGGCACACGGTGATCATCGAGGGCACGGAGTTCGCGTACAACGGCAACCCGGGGTCGGGCCAGGAGCACAACGTCTACATCAGCGGCGACGCGGCACTCCTGGTATTTCGCGGGAACTACTCGCACCACGCGTACAGCGGGCATACGCTCAAGAGCAGAGCGCAGGAGAATCGGATCCTCTACAACCGCATCATGGACGAGGCCGACGGCACCGGCAGCTACGTCATCGATCTGCCGCAGGGCGGCCTGACCTACATCGTCGGGAATCTGCTGGAACAGGGTCCCAACGCAGAGAACCACGGGACGATCGTCAACTACAAGGGGGAAGGGGCCAGCAACGACGACCTGCACCTGTATCTGTCGCACAACACGATCGTCAACGACTGGCCGGGCGACACGGTGTTCGTGCGCGTGCACCAGGCCGAGGAGGTGGTGGCGGTCAACAATCTCTTCGTCGGCCAGGGGACCCCGGTCCTGCTCGCCGATCCGAACACGCCCTTGACCGAGATGGGAAACATCCAGACCGACGAGCCGGGCCTGGTCGACCTCCAGGGCTACGACTATCGCCTGCTCGAGGGATCGATGGCGGTCGATGCAGGTGTCGAGGTCGACGCCGTCCTGGTTCCCGAGTCTCACTACATGCACCCCACCGCGCTGGAGGATCGGCCGATTGTGGGTCCTCCGGACGTGGGGGCGTACGAGCTCGGAGGCGAGGGCGAGTCGGGGACGACGGGAGGCGTCGACGACTGGACCGGAGGGAGCATCGACACCGACGACACCGGCGGGGCCGACGGTGCGGACGACCCGACGGGGGGCGGCGTCGATGCGAGCTCGAGCCCCGGGGAGGACGGGACCGGAGCGACGGATTCCGGTGACGGAAGAGCCTCCTCGGAGGAGGGGCCGAGCGGCTGTGGGTGCCAAGCCATCGATGGGACGCCGCTTCCCGGGATCGTCTTTTCGATCGTGATGGTCGCAGGCGTGCGCCGACGATCCCGCGGCCACGCGCTGGTCGCATCGGGTCGCACCCGTCCCGCGCGATGCCAGCCTGAACGAGATCGCGGCCGAACGCGGTCGCGTCCTCGGCATCGGGTTCAGCGCGCTTCGTCGTCGGGCGGAACGATGACGGTCGGCCACGGGGCGGTGGCGGCCAGCCCGGAGCCGACGCTGGTGGAGAAGAGGCGACCGATGGCGGTGAGGCGTCGCGAGCCCGCGACCACCATGGGGCTCTTCGAGCGTTCTGCGAGACCGAGGAGCTCCTCGACGGTGTCTCCTTGGCACACGACCGGCCGCAGATCGTCGAGGTCGTGCTCCGCGAGCCAGCGGTGAAGTCGTTCGGAGGCGTCGCGGCGGAGGTCGTCGGCCATGCGATCGAGCGTCGTGTCGCCGATCCCGGGGATGCCCCAGCCCTCGGGTTGCCCGACGACGTGGGCGGCGACGACCGGCCTCGACAGGCGAACGCCCAGCCTTCGGGCGAAGCGACATGCGCTCACGGCGTCCTTCATGAGGTTGGTGGCGACGACGAGCGGTCCCGGGCCGAGGGTGGTGGGATCGAGGTCAGCGGGAACCACGATGATTGGACCCGCCGCCGCCCGGAGGGCGTTGCGCGTGACGGCCCCGAGTCGGATGAGGCCCCCGCCGCGAACGGTGGAGCGGCGACCGACGATGAGAGCATCCGCATCGTCGTGTACGCACGTCTCGGCCAGGCCGCTGACGACGTCTTCGCTTTCGAGCACGCGCAGGTCGGCGAACTTGTCCAGCGCGCCGTGGTGCTCGGCGACCTCCCGCATCGCGCGTTGTGCCAACGCGTAGGCGTCGGCGCGCTGCAGGACGTGAACCCCCAAGAGAACGTCGAGATCGCCGTCGGCAGGGGCGAAGCGGGCGAGCCACAGGGCCAGCTCGATCGCGGCTTCTTTGCCGCCGGCGAGACCGAAGCCGATGACCCAGCGCATGCCTGCTAGCGTAAGCCCTCGTGCGGCGCCCGGCACCCTCGCGGCGGCGAACGCCGCGGTGAAGCCGCGAACGGCAGCGAGCTCGATGGGCCATTCGGGCGATGGCGGGTCCCCAGGAGGTCGCTATACTGCGTTCACATGGTCCAGACCGCCTCTCAGATGCTCGAGCTCGGCACCGAAGCTCCGTCCTTTCGCCTGCCGGACCCCTCGGGCAAGATGTTCTCCCTCGACGACTGGCCCGACGCGAAGGGCTACCTGGTCGTGTTCATGTGCAATCACTGCCCGTACGTGAAGCACATCCGCAGCGAGCTCGCGAAGGTGGGGCGCGAGTACCAGGAGAAGGGCATCGCCATGTTCGGGATCAACGCGAACGATTTCGAGCAATACCCGGACGACAGTCCCGCGCGCATGGCCGAAGAAGCCGAGACCTACGGTTACACCTTCCCCTACCTGGTCGACGAGACCCAGGAGGTGGCAAAGGCCTACAAGGCAGCTTGCACGCCGGACTTCTACCTCTTCGACGCCGATCGGAAGCTGGTGTACCGAGGACAGTTCGACGACAGTCGTCCGAGCAACGACCGCCCCGTGACCGGCAAGGACCTACGCCCCGCACTCGACGCGGTGCTCGCCGGCAAGAAACCGTCCGAGGATCAGCGACCATCGATCGGCTGCAACATCAAGTGGAAGCCGGGCAACGAACCAGAGTGGTTCGGGTGAGGGCGGGGAAGGGCCGAGAACGGCTGAAACGACGCCGTTCATCGGCGTGTCGCTGTACGGGATGCACGAAGCGCAGCGCGGCGATGCTACGTGAGGAGCATCGAGGCGACCGCAGTCCGGCGCGTGGCCACTCAGCGTGCCTGGGCCACCATGCTCGACGTATCCGCGTCGCAGAAGAAGGCGCTCCTCGAGGTCGATGACCCGGTCATCCACTTCAACGAGATCAGCCGAATACTGGGCAAGTGACCAAACAAGCCCGCCCACGTGTCGCCAACGAGCGAAGGACTGCTCATCGTCACAAAGAGCAGACGCCCACGTGCTCGCTGCCCGGAACGGGCTCACCGTTTGGCATGTAGGGCTTGCACGTCTGCCCGTTCCCGAAGTCCGGGCAGCCTTGGTCGGCCATGGGGTCGTTGACGTCGCACAGGGTCGAGCAGCACATGCTCCACGCGCAGGAGGGTAGCGCATCGCTGGTCACGCAGGCGAGCCCAGGTCCGCACTCCAGGGAGTCGATGCTGCACTCGTCGCCGTACTGTCCCGCTGCCACCGGAGGTCGACAGCCGAACGCGTTTCGAAAGAAGTGGCACTGTGTCCCCGCCGGGCACGCGGCGGCCAGCGGGTCGCAGGGGATCGAGCAGACCGCATCCACGAAGTTGTCCTGAATGAGGCACACGGCGTCGGGGTCCGCACACGTCGAGTCCTCTTCGCTGCCCATGCAAAGTCCAATGCACACGCCATCCCCATCGTTGGCCGGATAGGCGTAGGCACAAACCGAGTTGGCGTCACAGTCGTCTTCGCAGCCCGTCACCGTACATGCGGAGCCAGGCCCACCACCGGCAGGCGCGATCGGTGCGCATCGCCAGGCATCCCACCCCTGGTCTTCGACGGCACACGGGACACACTTGAAGTCTTCCGGACAGTCCTGGGCCCACAAGTCGCAAGCGCTCGCAGTGCCCAGATCATCCGGCATCACGTAGTTGTTGCCGGTCTCGGTGCCGGTCTCCGAGCCGTCCGTCCCGCTCGACGAGGTTGCGGTCATCGACGTCGTAGAGGTGGACGAACTGGTTCCCGTCGTGGCGCCAGATTCAGAGCCGGCGGGGGCGTCAGTGCCAGGCCGACAGGCGGTGAGGCTCAGGATGAGCCACCATCGACCGTGGGAGGGACGCCTCTCAACCTCGGAGTTACGCGCCCTCGCGTAGCTCGAGCGCATGAAGAACCGGAAGAACGACTTGTTTCGCGTCTGAGAAGCAGTTCGACGACCAGCTGCTCGTACCACCAGGACCGCACTTCGGACCGCACTTCCGATGATGTTCAGGGAAGCAGAAATCGTCCGCCCTGTCCACGCCATTCCGACCGTCGTCTACGACGACCGGAAGCGGCTCACTTCGCGCTTGGTGCTGTTCCAGGCGCTTTTCCAGGTGCTGGACCTGGCCGAGCGCCTTCGGAAGTGCTTTGCGCACGTGGGGAGGCGGCCGCGTGTTCGGGCTGACGCGCGTCGTGCTTCCGCTCGTGGTCCACGTCATCCTCGGATTCCGGCGGATCCGTGACCGGGCCGTCTTCGCCCTTCACGGACTCGGTACACTTCGCGACCAACTCGTGCGACGAGCTGGTGCCCTCACCCGACCCCAGGGAAAAGCTCGCACTCACGGTCGCCGCGCCACCGGCCGCACGTCGCGAGTTCGGCGAGTTGCTCGAGCACCTTTACGCCGCTCGAGCGCTCGGGCTGCGGTCAGGCCGCCTTCAGGTCGCCCCCGTTTGCAACGCTGAGGTCGAGTAAGGTCCTTTCCGTCGGGACCCGGGACCGTCGACGATGAGGGCCGTGCCCACGGGGTCGCATCGTGGATCATCGCGATTGCCTAATCTTCGCCGGGCTTGCGCGCTGCGGCGCGACGTGCCGCCGGGTCGAGCCGAGAACGGAGGCGGCACCCCGCGACAATCACGCCGAGGAGCTGGACCGCTGGACCACGCGACGACGCTGACCAGCACGATGAGTTGGACGAGGCAAATCTCCGTGTAAGCAGTTATGGCCGGCCTCGGCCGCGCGTGCCACGTCGCGGGGGTGAGGACGACTTCTCTTCCTGAGATTCGAACGACCCTCGGCGGGTCGAGACGGCGAATCCGTGCGCGAGCACGTGGTCGCGCACCTGGGCCGCCAATGAACGCGACCGGGGGGGACGGGCTCCGCAGGAGTCGGACGGGGAGGGGGGGGTAGGTGGGCCTCGGTGCAGGTTGGACGGGAGCACGGCGAGCATGGC
>CAZYSW010000159.1:0-11257 GCA_964650105.1 uncultured Nannocystaceae bacterium | reverse complement strand
TCCAGGCCCCGGACGCGCACGCGGGGGTCGCGGCGTGACGTCGGCCCGGTTCGTCGCCCTCACGCCGCGCAGCGACGTCGTCGAGTCGCCGCCACCAGGGCGACGAGCGCCCACGCGGCGCCGCGGCGAGGGTCGGATGTGCATCCACATCCTGCGTCCTCGGTGGACTCGCCCCCCGTGCCGGACGACGCGCCCTCGGTGTCGGGGCCCTGGGTGCCGTCGAGCCCGTCGTCCGTGGCGGTGCTCCCCGTCGTCGAGCCGTCGCCCTGTTCCGTCGTCGCGCCCGTCTCACCCTCGGTCGTGCCGCCCGAGTCTCCGTCCTCGCCGCCGCCTCCGGCTGCCGTACGGTTGACCACGTGCGCCAGGCCCCGCGTCTGTGCATCGAAGATCTCGATCGAGCGCTCGATGATCGCATCGACGCGCTCGAGCTCACCCTCGTCGAGCGTCTCGTCCGGCCGCTTGATGAGCAAGAAGGACACGTCGTAGGTGTCGGGGGCGTCGGGCCAGGCCGGCACCCGCGGGCCCTCGCTGGCGATGACGTCCTCGATGGTGAGGTCCACGCGCGTGCCGGAGACCGTGTAGCTGTCGGCCTGGAACTGGTGGCCCGAGGCCGGAGCACACTCGCCGTTGGGCAGCGCCGAGTCGATGCAGTCGTGCGGATCGGTGATCACGAAGAAGGGCTCGACCTCCTCGGGAGGAATGAGACCCATCAGGTAGAGATCGAGATCGCTGAAGGTGAAGACGTCGTGCTTGATCGCCGTGAACGTTCCATCGCCGTTGTCGACCCAGTCGTGCCCTTCGACCGGTGAGCCTGCGGTGTGCAGATAGAACGACCAGTGTGCGTCGGACCGGCCGAGCAGGATGTCCGAGGGGACGTCCGGCGCGTCCACGTGTACGAACGACAGCCAGGCGTGCCCCAGCTCCTGCCCGAAGATGAGCGAGATCATCGTGTCGTCGACGCCACCCGGATCGTCGCCCACGTACTGCGTCCAGCGGTTCATGTGCAAAAAGCCCTGCACCTGGCTGTCGGGGGTGTCGTCGAAGTAGGGCTCCGGAATCACCGGGTCCAACGGGGCGATGTGCTCGTAGCCGATCCCCTGCACGTCGTTCGCGACCGCCTGGTAGAGGGCGCCGACCCCTTGCGGGAGCGACCAGGTCGTGTAGACCACGATGAACTGGCTGTCGTCGGGATGGACCGCCAAGAAGCCCTCCTCGATGGCTCGATAGGCGGCGAGGAACGGATCGCGCAAGAAGAAGTTGCCGTTCTGCACGCTGCCGTCGACGTCGTCGAACAGCATGAACTGGTCGCGCTGCTCGACCAGCTCGATGGGGGCGGCCCAGGCCGTCGCTGGCGCGAGCCCGAGCGTGAGAAGGATCGGAAGACGACACGGACCACGCAGCATCGCACGCAGTATCGAAGCGTGCGTCGGGACCGTCAACGCCGGCCGGGTCGTTCGGGCGTGAGGGATGCGTGGGTCATCTCGTCCGTGGTGGCACCGGCCGACGCCTGGCCTTCGCTTCGAATGTCTGCGCGCACACGCGTGCGGCACTCGGTTTCGCGGACCATGGCCACCACGGCGTCGACCCAGGCAGGGTTAGCGTTGAGGGAGGGAACGAGGGTCAGCGATTCGCCCCCCGCCGCCTCGAAGTCTCGCCTGGCACGGATCCCGATCTCTTCGAGGGTTTCCAGACAGTCGGCGACGAACGCGGGACAGAAGACGGTCAATCGCCGCACGCCCGCGGCGACCAGCTCGCGGACCGCGAGGTCGGTGTAGGGTTCGATCCACCGGTCACGGCCCAGGCGAGACTGGAACGAGACCGACCACCGGCCGGCCGCGAGCTCGAGCCGCCCGGCCAGCGCGCGCGCCGTCTCGAAGCACTGCGCTCGGTAGCAGTTGCGGTTCGCGTCCACGATGGTGTCGCAGCAGCGCTCCGACTGCAGGCAATGGTTCCCCGTCGGATCGCTCTTTTTCAGGTGGCGTTCGGGCAAGCCGTGGAAGCTGAACAGGACGTGATCGGGGCGGCTTTCTTCCAGCACCGGCGCACCAACCCGGGCGAAAGCCTCGATGAAGCGGGGGTCGTCGAAAAACGGCGGGACGACGGCCAGAAAGGGTGTGTCCCACTGTCGGGCGCAAAGGCGGTAGACGGCTTCGAGGGTGGACCCCGTCGAGCTCGAGGCGTACTGCGGGTACAGGGGGAACACCACGATGCGATCGCAGGTGGTGCGAAGACGCGACAACGCCGCGTCGATGGACGGGGTGCCGTACCGCATCGCGAGCTCGACGTGGTAGCGCGGTGGCGGCAGCCGCTCGGCGACGGCTTCGGCCAGCGCGTGCCCGTGGACCAGCAGGGGCGATCCCGCGTCGGTCCACACCTTGCGGTAGGCCTCGGCGGAGGCGGCGGGGCGACGGGGAAGGATGATCAGGTTCAAGAGCGCCCAACGGCCGACCGGGTTGATGTCGAGGACCCGGGGGTCGGACAAGAACTCCCGGAGGTAGCGGCGCACCGCGGCGGGGTCGGGCGCGTCGGGCGTTCCGAGATTGACGAGCAGGACGCCGGTGGAGGAGCTCACGGGGCCGGGCAAGCGTGCGGGCAGTGGCGTCGGGGTGCAAGCAGGGGCTCGACGGAGCCGACGCGAGCCGATGAAACCGTCCCCGCCCGGGTGGGCGATGTCTTGCTCGACGCTCGAAACGAATCGAGGTTTCCTCGGTCCCGCGCCTTGCCGACGCCGCAGCCGACGGCGCTCCTCGTCCACGCGACCGCTCCGAGACCCCGCCAGCGCGTCGCGGCGTCCCGCCGGGGCCGCGTTCCCCGAGGCACGCTCGGCGCGGAGACGGGGACCGCCCGTCGCGAAGGCTCGGTGGTGCAGCGCTCGCGTCCCGACGGTGCTGGCTGCCGGTGCGCGGCGCTCGAGCCACGCGCGATCGCCCGCGGGCCTCGCCGGGCGCGGCGCTCTGCAGGTGGGCGACCGCTCACGGCGGGATCGCTCGCACACCGTCGATGCGGCGTGGAATCCGGATGCGCCGAGCCGCGGCGGTCGTCTCCTCAGTGGACGACGCGGTCGAGCATCGACTGGATCCGCCGGACCGTGCCGGCGGGGTCGGGGACCTGTCCCTCGGCGAGGTTGGCCTGGTCGTGAAGGAGCTCGATCAGGGTGGGGAGCTGCTCGTCGTCGGGAGACTCGGCGGCGATGCGGGCGGCCGCGCGCACGAACGTGTGGTTGGGGTTGATCTCGAGGATCCGGGGCCGGCTGGGCAGCTCTCGACCCGCCATCTTGAGGATGCGTTCCATGTTGCGCCCGATCCCGTCCTCGGCGTCGACCAGACACGAGGCACTCTCCCGCAGCCGCCGGGAGACCCGCACCTCCGTGACCCGGTCGCCGAGGACCTCCTTGCCCTTGCGGAGCAGGGGCTCGAGGTCGGGCGCGGCTTCGTCCTGGGCGGTCTCGCCTGGGGGCGGCTCGGGGAGGTCGAGGTCGCCTTGCGTCACGCTGCGCAGCGGTTTGTCGGCGTACGAGGTCAGATCCTGCACCACCCACTCATCGACGGGGTCGGTCATGAGCAGCACCGCATATCCGCGCGCTCGACAGGCCTCGAGGTGGGGGCTCGCGGCCAGGTCCTCGGTGGACTGCCCGGTGATGTAGTAGATCGCTTCCTGATCGGCGGGCATCGCATCGACGTACTTGCGCAGGCTCGTCAGCGTCCCTTGCCCGTCGGTGGAGGCGAACCGCAAGAGCTCGGTGAGCTGCTCGCGGTGCGCGTTGTCGACGTGCAGGCCCTCCTTGATGAACACGCCGAACTCTTTCCAGATCTTCTGGTAGCGCTCCTCGTCGTCCTTGGCGATGTCCGACAGGAGGTTGAGCACCTTGCGGGTGAGCTGCCGCCGGATCGCGGAGAGCGATTGGTGCTCCTGGAGCATCTCACGGGACACGTTGAGCGGCAGATCCTCGGAATCGACGACGCCGCGCATGAAGCGGAGGTAGATCGGCAGCAGCCGATCGCAGCTATCCATCACCAGGACCCGCCGCGCGTAGAGCTGCAGGTGTTTGGTCTCTTCGGCGAAAAGGTCGGCGGGGCGTCGACCGGGGACGAAGAGGACGGCCCGGAACTGGATGGGAGCGTCCAGCGACAGGTGCAGCCGCGCCAACGGCTGGTCGCCGGGGAGCACGAAGCCTCCCATGACGTGCTTGTAGAACTCCTGATAATCCTCGTCCTTCAGCGACTTGGGGTCGCGGGCCCAAAACGCCGCCGCTTCGTTGATCTGTCGCGGCTCCTGCTCCTCGGCACCGCTGGCGTCGACCTCCTGGAAGCGGATCGGGTACATGATGAAGTTGCTGTACCGCTTCACGATCTGCTGGATCCGGAAACGGTCCAGGAACTCCTTGGCGTCCTCCTTGAGGGTCAGCTCGATCCGGGTTCCTCGCCGCGGCCGGTCCGCGGGCCCGATCGTGAATCCGCCATCACCGGTCGAGCTCCAGTGGCACGCCTCGGCGCCCGGTCGCGCCGATTTGGTGAAGACGTCGATCCGGTCTGCGACCATGAAGGCGCTGTAGAACCCCACGCCGAACTGACCGATGAGCCCGAGGTCGGGCTTCTTGCCGGCAGCCTGCTGTCCGGCGGCCTCCTCCAAGAAGCGCAGGGTGCCCGAGTGGGCGATGGTGCCGAGGTTCTGGGTCGCCTCCTCCCGGGTCATCCCGATGCCGTTGTCCTCGATCACCAGGACGCCGCGTTGCTTGTCGGCGACGATGTCGATGACGGGCTCTTGGTCCTGATCCAGCAGGTCCTTGTCGACCAGCGCCTGAAAGCGCGCCTTGTCGAGCGCGTCCGAGGCGTTGCTCACCAACTCGCGGAGGAAGATTTCGCGGTTCGTGTAGAGCGAGTTCGTGACGAGGCGCAGGACGGCCGCCACTTCGGCCTTGAACGCATGCGTCTCTCGGGCTTCGGATGGGGTATCGGGCACGGCGCAGACCCTCTGGTTGGAATGGTTGGGCTTCGGGGCGCGCGGAACGAGGAGGCAGCGCAGCCGCGGCGAACCCTAAGCACGCGCCGAGGCGAGTCAAGCCGCCCCACCTGCGGATGATGCGCAATGCGCGATGCGCGCGTCACACAGAGTGCGGACCGGGTGCCCGCGCCCGACGACCGCCGCCGTGCCACCCCCAGCCGCCCGACGCCACGGGCAGGCCGACGGGCGTCGCCCGAACCCCCGCGCGCCCGGCCGGCATCGAAGACCCGCGCGAGGGCGACGCCCACGCCGGGGGCGATCCAGCCGCGGCCCGTGCGGCTGCGACCCGGCGCGCGAAGGAGCCAGGGGCACCTCGAATCGCGTCGGCACGTGTTCCAGCGACGCGCCCTCGATCCGGTTCGACCCGGGAGATCCGCAGGTCGTCCGGGATCCGGTCCAGCGCGTCGGCCCGTGAAAACACGACCGGTGCGCTCGCGACCCGGCGACAAGGACCCCCTGCACCCGTCCACGACGCTCCACGGCGCTTCTATGGGCCGCGAAGAACACGTGGCGCGACGTCGTCGTGCTCGGTGTGCCTGGCGTCCGAGGTGACCGAGCACCGAGCCGCCGCATCGGTCGAGAGCCGAGGCGCGTGCAAGACCGCGTGGACCCGACCCTGGCTCGAACCGCAGGATTCCGAGGGCGACGTCCTCCCCGACGCGTGCGCCTTAGGGAACGACCGCCGCCGAAGAGGCCGGGGAGCTCGGTCGGGTGAGGAGCACGTGGCCCAGGACCGCACACCATCTGCGCCGGACACGCGGAACGGCGAGCGATCGCCCGCGCGGTTCGGACCCCGTCGCTCGATCGCCCGAGGCGACCCCCGGGGGGGGGCCGAGCACCAACGTGAGCACCGGGCGAGCGCGCGCGACGGCCCTGTTACGATGCGTCGATCTGCGTGTCGGAGGGGACGCGAGACCGAGGCGGTGCGGGGAGGCTCGCCGTGGCGACGCTGCTCATGGGCGTCTCGGGTTGCACCGCGCCCGAACAGCCGCAACCGCGGACGGGGATGACGGCCAGGCCCGGCATCGCCCGCGTGCCGGCACCGTTGCCCATGGCTCATTGCGAGATCGAGGTCGAGGGCATCGGGGTCGTCGATATGGAGGAGGACTACCTGCCGCACGTCATCGCTTGCGAGAACGGCGGTGCCGGCCTCGAAGCCCTCGAGGCGCAGGCGATCGCGGCACGCTCGGTGGCCTACTACGCCATCGAGACCGCCGGATCGATCTGCGACAGCCATGGGTGCCAGGTCTACTCGTGCGCCAACACGCCGGGGGCAATCCATTACCAGGCGGTCGATCAGACCCGCGGCCGGTACCTCATGTACAACCAGACGTTGACCTACGGATTCTACGTGGCGGGTGACTCCGGCGTTCAGCCCCCCGCGTGCGTCGGCAACCCGAACGTGGGCACCGAGCACTGGGTCACGTACAACGAGGGAAAGAGCGGCACCGACGTGACGCAGACCGAGCTGGGCTTCGTTCACGATCCCGGCGACCCGGGGTACGGGCAGAACCGCGGCTGCATGTCGCAGTGGGGGGCGCGTTGTCTGGAGAACGGGGTCGGCTACGATGCCGAGGCCATCTTGCGTTTTTACTACGGCGACGACATCGTCATCGCGCAGGCTCGTGGCGAGTGCGTCGTCATGGGGACCTCGTCGTCGGACGGTGGGGATCCGAGCGTCGGCACCTCCGGAGGTCCCGGAGATCCGTCCGGCACCGGCCCCGCGACAACGACGAGCACGTCGGGGGAAACGGCAGAGGGCGGCTCCACCACGTCGGGGGACGTCGGGGGGACAGGGGAGGTCACCTGGGGCCTGCCCGACACCTTCGGCGTCGCGGAGGGCGAGGACGGCTGTGGGTGTGGTGTGACGAACGCGAGCGGATCGTCGCCGTGGTGGGGCATCGCGCTCGTCGGGTTCGCGCGCGGGCGAGCTCGTCGTCGGCCGCCCGGGTCTGCGCAGACCGACGGCGATCGTCGCCGCCTGCCCTCGTGACGGCCGAACCAACGGCGAAGGCCCCGATACGCGAGCGCGTCGAGGCCCTCGAGGTGAAACGTCGGTGATTCGAAGCGGTCCTTACTCGGCCGGCTCTTCGGCAGCGTCTTCGGCCGGGGCTTCCTCCTCGGAGGCTTCCTCGGCGGCCTCTTCTTCACCTTCACCCAGCGCATCCTCTTCGGCCGGGACGGCGTCCTCGACCGCCGGCGGAGTCGCGTCCGCGGGAGTCGCGGTGTCAGTCGAGGTCTTCTCGCAGGCGGCGAGGGTCCCCGCGACCGCGACCAGAAGGAGGGTATTCGTGATCTTCATCGTGGCAGCTTCCTTTCGGATCGGGCCCTTCGGTGCCCGGGTCCGGCTCTCGTAACCCGATTTTCGGCGCTTGTGAAGCGGCAAACGCAGGACGGGTCGCCGATCACGCACAGGCTGTACCTCTCGTAAGCCGGTGTACGAGCGCGATTGGCGAGAAGGTTCGATTTCTGACCTCGGAGACGACCCGGGGGGTCTCCGTCGCAACGAGGCCCGGTGATCTCCCCGATCACCGACGCGGGCAGGGTCGCCCGGGCCGCCACGGGCGATCCGCCCGAGCGCGCGAGCGTCCGGCACCCCCGCGGCGTCCCGGCGCGCGACGAAGCGACGAGCGGCCACGATCCCGGAATGCAGCGCGTCGTGGGGGTGTGCGTCGGGCTCGTCGCGATCTTCGTGGCGTACCGCGCCTGGCAAAACACCCGGCCGGACGCCGAGCTCGAGGCGCGGGCTCGTGCCGTCGCATGCATCGAGCGGGCGACCTGTTCTCGGGCCGAGGCGGAGCCGTCCAGCGTTTCGCGAGATCCTTTCCGGCACGTCTACACGTTCGAGACCAGCGCAGGGCGAATGGAGGTGACCTGCAGGTGGCCGGGTGTGGTGCTCGGGCCGGTGCGCTGCCACGGCGAGCTGGACGCGGTGACGGCCACCGATCCCCACGCACCCGAGCAGCTTCCGCACCAGATCGGGCGCGGCGCCCCGTGAGCAGCGCGAAGCTGGCTGGCCGTCCGCGGGGGACCGGTCGCTCAGATGAAGCTGGGCAGGCGCGGCGTCGACTGGGTGCTCAGGCGCCGATGCCAGAGCTGGACGCCCAGGAATTCTTCGTCGCGGGTGACGTGATCGGTCAGGCGCGCCGTCACTTTGAAGCCCAGGTCGCCGTAGATCTGATTGGTCATCGGTGCATCGACCGAGCAGATCGCGAACACGCTGGCCGTGTCCATCTTGATGAGCTCGTCGAGCAGCGCCTTGGTGCAGAACTCGAGGACCGCGACGTCCTGCTCCTTTTCGGGCGGGGTCAGGACGTCGATCTTGGCGTGGCCGAACGAGCTGTCGGTCTCGGCGCCGACCCAGTATTCGCGTCGGCCGATCTTGGCGTGGAGCCCGACGTCGGGGTGGAACACGCCGCGGCGGAACGGGGCGTAGACGGCGTCGATCGCCAGGCCCTGGGTGACCCCCTTGAGGCGATTTTGGTCGGTCACGATCTCCAGGCTCAGACCACGGGGCTTGGTGGGGGTCGCATCACGCAAGGTGATCGCCGGGCCGTGCAACTTGGGGGCGCCGCCCTGGATCGGATCCCCATCCTCGGTGTAGACCCGGCTCATGATGTACGCGTCGGCGGTCCGGAAGTATCCGGGGATCGCTCCTTCGCGGGAGAAGCCGACGCTGCGCCAGCTCTTCGAATCCTGCTTCTCGACGACCGTGAAGACCTTGCGAAGCCCCTCGGCGCGCGCGATGCGGTCGAAGAAATCGCGCTTTTGCTGGTAGTTGCCGACTCTGTAGTCGAAGACCCGGAGATTGTGGTGCCGTCGATTCAACAGAAAGCAGAAATCGATGTCGCCCTTGCGGTAGTAGATCTCCTCGACGGGCTCGTCTTTGTCGCGAACGCGCGCGGCCTGCTGTGCAGCCATTTGTCTCTTCCACCTACGGTCTGGGGCCCCGGCGGCGCGTACGTCAGGTTTTGCGCCATAAACCCGCGATAATACACGGGTTCTTTCGACTGGGGAGCGTGAGCGGTCGATAACCCCTACCACCTCGCCATTTTCATGTCAAAGCGCCCGAGAGCAACTGCGGCCGGCTCGATGCCCTTCAAAGGGGGGGAGCGTCGCTGGCGCAACGGATCGGCGTTTCTGGTGCTTTTCGGGGCACTCGCCTGCCGATTCGGTCCGGCGCAGCCCGCGGACGAGGCCTGCGCGCGGGATCGGGACTGCGCGGGGACGCGGATCTGCGAGCAGGGACGCTGTGTGGACTCACGGCCTTCGGAGCCACGTTCCCTCGGAGGGCAGGCCGAAGCACCGACACCCCCGCCCGTGTCGGACGCTCAGTGGCGACGTGGCGGGCCCGGGGGCCCCCACGGCGTGCTCGGCAACGGCCCCCTCGAGCCGCCGAAGATGGTCTGGGACGTCGAGCTGGGGGCCGTCGTGTTCGCCCGGCCCACGTTGCTCGTACGAGACGGTGCAACGGTGGCCTACGTCGGTACGCATGCCGGACGGTTCGTCGGGGTGCGGGCCGAGGGGCCGCGGGCGGGCACGATCGATCTCGATCTCCATCTGGGCGGAATCGTGTGGAGCACCGCCGCGACCGACGGGCAGCGGCTGTACGTCGGGGCCGACGACGACACGCTGTACGCAATCGATCCGCGGACACGGACCATCGCCTGGAGGAAGCGATTGGGCGATTGCGAACCGCCCCGTGCCCCGGGCCCCGAAGGGACGCGGTGCGACGTCGACGGTGGTCCCACCGTCGCCCCCGACGGCGACCTGTACGTCGGGGTCGACGGTGTGTATCGGCTCTCCGTCGAGGGGGAGGTGAAGTGGCACTGGCCTGCGGGCGACCGAGGCAAGCACGGCTTCTCCGCTCCGCGGGTCACCGCGGACGGGTTGGTGGTCTTCGGTGGACACGACGGAAGGATCACCGCGCTCTCCACCGACGGTACGCTGCTGTGGCAGTACGAGGTCGGTGCGGACGTCGATGCCTCTGCGGTCGTGGGGCTCGACGGGACCATCGTCATCGGCGCCGACGACGGTCGAGTGCACGCGCTGTCACGCGACGGCGAGCTGCGGTGGGCCTTCGTGACGCAAAAGGACATCCGCTCGGCGATCACCGTCGGAGGGGACGGGTCGATCTACGTCGGCTCCTTCGACGGCAATCTCTACGGCCTGCATCCGGACGGGAATCCGCGGTGGATCCTGCCCACCGGTGGCCGCATCGCGGCCACGCCGACCATCGACCCCGCGGGAACGATCTTCTGCGGAAGCCAGGACGAGAACCTCTATGCCCTCACGTCGGACGGAAGGGTCTTGTGGACCGTCGAGTTCCCCGCGCAGATCGACAGCACGGTCGCGATCACCACGGACGGAACGATCGTGGTCGGTGCGGACGACGGGCACCTCCGCGGCTTGCGATAGACGGTCGGTCGGGTGCGGTGTACTGTCCGACGCCCAATGACCAAGCGGGGCAACAGGCGCAAGACCCCGTCGCGCAAGAGCGGCTCCTCGCGCGTCTCGAGCGGACGCGGAAAGAGCAAGACGCTGCTCGATCGAAGCACCGACCTCCTGCCGCCCGATGCCCCCGCGCCCGCGCTCGACAGGACCGGACAGACGGGCAGCGACCGCGTCGTTCAGGCGAGAATCCTGCTCAATCCGGGGGGCTTCGGCTTCGCCGAGCCCGAAGGGGAGGGGCCGACCATCTTCATCCCGCCGCCCAACCGCGGCGGTGCGATGGACGGGGACACGGTCATCGTGACCTGGTGGCCGGCGGCCCGCGGATCCGAGGGCATGGTGCGCTCGGTCGTGCATCGAAAACGAACGCGCATCACGGGTGTGTTGCAACAGGTCGGGCGACGGCTGGTCGTCGAGCCCGACGACCCGCGCATCCTCGGCCGCGCCGAAGTCATCGGGGACGCGGGCGACATCCCGCTCGGGCTGGTGGTCGTCGGCGCCATCGTCGACTACCCCGACCCGTGGAACGAGAACTTCACGGTCAAGGTCGAACGCGCGCTCGGACCTCCCGGGACGCTCGCCACCGAGGAGCTCAAGATCCTCGTCGAGCACGGGATCGATCCCGAGTTTCCGCCCGCCGTGGTGCAGCGGGCCAGCGACGTGCCGACCCGGGTGCTGGCCGAGGACGAAGAGAACCGGGCGGATCTGCGGAACCTGCCGTTCATGACCATCGATCCGCCCGACGCTCGGGACTTCGACGACGCGGTCGCGTTGGAGGTTCGGAGCACGGACCTGCACAGGTCGG
>CAZYSW010000158.1:4573-11280 GCA_964650105.1 uncultured Nannocystaceae bacterium | reverse complement strand
CGCTGGTCGGCTTGGTGGTCTTGGTGTCTCCGGGGCTCGAGGCGCCCAGCCCGGGTGGCGCGGCGCGAGCGGTCGTCGGGCCGGGGGGAGCTGGTCGGCGGCCGGAGCCCTGTTCGTCTACGGCGTGTGCTTTTCGTGGGCGTACGTGAGCCTGGCCACCGGCACGGGCGCGCTCGTCTTGTTCGCCGCCGTGCAGCTCACGATGATCGCCTACGGGCTGTGGACGGGCGAACGCCCTCGACCGGGCGAGTGGATCGGCCTGGGCCTCGCGCTGGTCGGCTTGGTGGTCTTGGTGTCTCCGGGGCTCGAGGCGCCCAGCCCGGGAGGCGCGGCGCTGATGGCCCTGGCGGGGATCGGTTGGGGGGCCTACTCGCTCGCGGGACGGCGCTCGGGCGATCCGATCGACGCGACGGCCGGGAACTTCGTGCGGGCGCTCGTTCCTTCGGCCGCGGTGGGGCTGCTCGCCTGGCCCGGTGCGCACGCCAGCCGCGAGGGGATCGTCTTGGCCCTGCTCAGCGGCGCGCTCGCTTCGGGGCTCGGCTACGTGATCTGGTATGCCGCGTTGCGTGGATTGACGGCGACCCGGGCGGCCATCGTGCAGCTCACGGTCCCGGCCATCGCCGCGGCGGGTGGGGTCGCCTTCCTCGACGAGGCCGTCACGCTGCGGTTGCTGGCGGCCGGTGGGGCGATCCTGGGCGGGGTCGGGCTCGCGATCTCGCAGCGCGCGAAGGTCCAGCCGAGGTGAGCGCCGCGAGACGACCGGATCGTCGGGCCCGGCGTCGATTCGATGCGGACCGCTCGTTTCGCGGCGCTCAGGGGCGCGCTGTATCGGGGGATTCGAAGTCGCGATCGAGAACGGTCTTGCGCCCTTCGGTCCTGGCCCGCAGCACGGCTTCGTCGGCCAGGCGACGCAGCGCATCGGACAGGACTTCCAGCACCGCGTCGGACGTGTTCATCCCGTAGCGCTGACGGATGTAGGCCTTGAGTTTGGAGGCGACCACGAGGATCTCCTTGGGTGGCGCAGGGGCTGGCCCGGGAGAGGCGACCGCGATGCGGCGTCGGACGGTCCCCGCGCTCGCCTGGGCGCCGGCCGTCGACGCGGAGCGCTCGTCGTCGCGCCCGCGCGCTTGCTCGGCCTGCTGACCCATCCATGCCTCGCGCGAAGGGGCGCGCTCTTCGACGGCACCCGCGTCGCGGTGGCGCATCACGGGCACGTGCGCCTCCCAGCAGTCGACCGAGCAGAACACGAGACCGGAGCGAGCACGGTTGCAGGTCGACACGCTGCAGACGTAGTAGGTGCTGCCGAAGGCGATCGGCGTCTTGCACGTGCTGCAGACCTTGAACGCATCGGGGCGCATGCCCGGCGGATGGTAACGCGCGCCACGAGCTGATAAAACCGACCCGATGCGACGACCGTTCCCGATCGCTTCGATCTGGGCCATCGCCGCGATGCTCGCCGTCGCGGGCTGTGGCGAGGAGAAGAAGAGTTCCGGCCCCGAGGCCCCGGTCGCGCCCGCAGCCTCCAACGCGGCGGTCGACGAGGTGGGCTACGACCTGCGTCGGCTGAGGCCGCGCAACGAGGAGCCGCTGGAACAGATGTTCGAGCGGATGCGTGCGCAGGCGGTGGCCGAAGGGAAGATCGCGGCGGTCCTCTTCAGCGCGGACTGGTGCGAGCCGTGCAGGCGGCTCGAGCTCGAGCTCGGCAACGTCCACCCCGCGGACAAGATCGGCCACGTGCGGATCTTCGAGCTCAAGGAGGAGGAGTGGGACGCCGTGACGCGGATGAACGAGTTCAACGCGCTGCGCCGCCGGTGGTACGCACCGGTCGACTCGTATCCGGTGTTGATCCTGCTCGACGAAAAGGGCGAGAAGATCGAGGAAATGAAGGAGGCGATCGCTCGCCTGCAGCAAGAAGGGGTGGAGCCGACGCTGGACAACTGGTTTGCGGGGGTTCGTCCGCGCGTGGCCGGCTGACCGCGGAGCTCGCGGCGTCGCGTCTTCAGCGCAACGCAGCCGGGGAACATCGCGGTCGAGAACCCGCACCGTCGAGGGTTTTTCGCGGGGCGTTTTGTCGCGGTCGTCGGGCGCCGCAGGCGCTTTGTCGGGCCTCACCGCTGGAATCTTCCGCGCAACCGATCCGTACGTTATGCAACGAAGCCATGCGCAAGGTCTGGCTCGCGATGGTGCCCGCCTTGATCGCAATGGGGATGGCCTCCTGCGATCCGCGTGAGCGCACCGATGCACCACCCAAGCCGGTGACCGAGCACGCGGGTGCTTCGGAGGCCGCCCCCCCCGAGCCTGTCGAGGCGACGAGCCCCGAACCGAGCGACGAAGGCTCGGTGCCCGAGCCGGCCGGGGACGAGGACGCGCAGGACGACGCTCTACCGCCGCCCGAGCCCGAGGTCCTCACGGCACCCGAAGGGTACGGCCAGATCCGCTCGTCTCATCCGCCGCCGCCCGCCGACCAGCTCACCGTGCACGCGCTGGCGGGTTACGAGGTGGTCGCCGTCTACGACCTGCCCGATACCGACTCCCCCCGGCTCGGGTACCTGCGCATCGGGACCCGGATGATGGTGACGCCCAAGGTGGAGGGCCCCGGCTGTCCGAAGGGCTGGCATGGGTTGCCGCAAGGCGGATACGCATGCGCGAGCCGGGGGCTCGTGGTCGACCCCGATCGGCCTCCGTACATGCACCGTCCACCGCCGCCACCGCGCCTGGAAGGGCCGATACCGTACGACTACGCCTACGTCCGCAAGTGGAACAGCCCCATGTGGTGGCGCGTGCCCACCCAGGAGGAGTTCGCGGCTGCGATGGAGCAGCGAGCGATCCGCGAGGCGCAACGAGAGGGCAAGCCGCTGCCGGGGGAGAAGCCGGCTGCCGATTCCGCCGCAGCGCCCGCGGAGCCTCGCGACGATCTCCCGTCGGTCACCGACGCCGACCACGGCGATGCGGACGCGGTCGAGCCCAAGCCGGCGCCTGCGGCCGACCCGGCCCCCGTCAGCCCGGCCCCGGCGAGCCCGGCCGAGCCCGTCGAGCCCCAGCCGCCGGTGAAGCTGCCACTGAACCCCGACAACCCGTGGCTCGAAAAGGGCTTCTTCATCGCGCTCGCCGACAAGATCTCCGAGAACGGGCACACCTGGTGGCGGACCGCCCGCGGTGGCTACGTCAACGCTGCGGACGCGTACGGGTTCGCGGCCAAGGACTTCCAGGGCACCGAGCTTCCCGAAGGCACCGAGTTCCCGTTCGGCTTCGTCTACAGCGCGAAGGGGACGAAGCTCTACGAGCTGACGGACGACGGCAAGTTGAAGGCCATCGACACCCTGCCGCACCGGACGTTCGTCGACGTGAAGGACGAGACGGAGATCAAGGGCAAGACCTATCTCTTGACCGAGGAGGGGCAGCTCGTGCGCAAGGACGACGTGCGCCTGGCCGAGCAGCAGCAGCTCCCCGAGGGGCTCGAGCCGTGGGAACGCTGGATCGACATCAGCCTTTCCAAGCAGATGCTCGTCGCCTACGAGGGCACGCGTCCGGTCTACGTCACCTTGGTCTCGACGGGGCGCAAGGGCACCCCCGAGGAGCCGTTCGAAACGCCGACGGGGCGGTGGAGGATCCGAAGCAAGCACGTGTCGACCACCATGGACGGCAACTCGGCTTCGGACGGGAACTACTCGATCCAGGACGTTCCGTGGACCATGTTCTTCGAGGGGAGCTACGCCGTGCACGGGGCGTTCTGGCACGAGGGCTTCGGCCGCGTGCGCAGCCACGGCTGCGTGAACCTCGGGCCCACCGACGCCCGCTGGTTGTTCTTTTGGACCACGCCGATCCTCCCCGAGGGTTGGCACGGCGTGCACGCCCAAAAGGACGCCCCCGGCACCACCGTCATCGTCCGCAATTGACGAGGCCCGGTCTCCCTCGCGTGCGTGGGAGCCGGGCCTGCATGGGGGCCTGAGGGTGGATCAGGCGCCGCAGTCTTCGGTGTAGAGGACGGGGCCGGTGCCGTCGTCGGCGCAAAACCACACGTTGCCCTCGCTGTCGCAGCAGCCCGGGCCTTCGATGCTTCCGCACTCGGCACCCTCGGTGAGCTCGACGTCCTCGGGGCAGTCCATCGGGAACGTGCCGTTGGGGTCCGCACCATCGCCGCCGCAGACGTACCCCTCCGGGACGCTGGGGGCGCCGGTCTGGCCCCAGCCGCAACCGACGGGACCGCCGGTATCGGTCGGGTCCTCGGACGTGCTGCCGGTGTCGGCCACGGTCGACGTGCCGGGATCGGTCGGGTCGGTGGTCTCGCCGTTGGACGTCTCGCCGGGATCGGTCGTGGGCTCGCCGGTGTCCGGATCGCTGGTCGCCCCGTCGTCGTCGCCGGTGTTGTTGTTGATGATGCAGGCCGGGGTCGTCAAAAGGCCGGCGGCGCACAGCGTAGACAGAAGAGAAAGTCTCGACATGTTGAGTCCTGCGTCCAGTCCAAAGTCCGAAGTCGGAGAAGGCGAAATGCCCGGTCGGGCTCGCCCTTGGACGCCCGCGATGAACCTGGATTCAATGAAAATTCGCGGCGCGTCGAAGGTTTAGCACGGGTGCGCAAACCTCTCCAAACCGGCGAACGCGCGAGGGAGAAGGCGGGGGGCGAGGACGCGCCCATGGCGCCCGAGGCACGCCCACTTTCGCGCCGGCGAGCTGGGGGGCGACCGAGTTCGGAGGGTGGTTGCCGAGTTTTCCGAGGTTCGTGCGCCTTTGCGTCGAGCGGTGAGGATCGGTGAGGGACGTCCGTGAATCGACCGCCCGCGAGATCCCGCCACGAACAGAAAGGCTCGAGGGGCGGTCGTCGCCGCGCCGACCGGAAACGGAGCACCACGTGCGTCTTCGCCGAGGCGGGGGCTCGGGTGACACCGCGACGACGTCGCGAATCGCATGCATCCGCGACCGAGATGGGTGTCCGTGGGAGAGTCCTGCGTCGCTCACGTCGAGGCATCGGAGGCTTGCCGCGCGTGCGTATTCGGCGAGTCGTGCAATCGTTCGCCACGGACGACGAGGTCACGAAAAGTGCACGGTGATCTCCGTTGGCCCCGTCACGCGATCGTGAGCGGCGCGCCTCGGCGGCGCTCGAACGCAAAGCGCGGACACCACGAAAACACCGAGCCGGGGAAGCGCAGCAAATGCAAGTGCAGTGGCGAGGGCCAGGTGATCCGGAGATCGATGGACCGATCGATCGGGTAAGCGCGACGGATCCAAGGGGAGGCGAATGACGCTCATTGTGGGAGCCGACGCACCCGCAGCGGGCAACGTCGTGGCCAACAGAGGATGGACATCGAAGGCCGGTTCGCCGCATCCTGAACCGACATGCAGAACGAGGAGAAGTCGGGGCTGCTGTTCTCGCCGCAGCCGCAGTTCGAAGAAGAGATCGCGTCCGGCCTTTTCAAGGTCGAGCAGCTCGAGCAGCGCGCCCGCGAAGCCAGGCCCCGAAAAGTCGACGAAGAAAGCTCGGGGCTCGTGGACATCAACGAGATCATCGACCCCGCTGCCTCCTCCAAGGGCGGCTTGCCCATCGCGCCGCTCACTCCACCCCTCGAGCCCATCCGGCAAGCACCCGACCCGCGTCCCGACCCACCCGCCAGTTCGCGACCCCTTCTCCTCACCATCACCGCCCTGATGCTCGTCTTGCTGGGCCTCCTCACCTTCCTCGCCCTGGGCTGACAGATGGCGCCGATGGGTCCGGGCGCGGTGGATCCGCGCCTGGCGCGGAGCGACCGACCTTCGGAAGGGATCCGGCCCCCGACCTTCGTGAACCCCGGGGGAGAGAAGACGGCCTTCGGAATGGATCCGAGCGCGGTGTGAATGGGTCCGGCGGGGGGTGACCGGTGGGGGGGTGGGCTGCTAAGTCGTGGGCGTGGCGCGGGACGTGATCGAGGTGCGGGGGCTCGCTTTGCGGTGCGTGGTCGGGGTGCGGCCCGACGAGCGCGAGCGTGAGCAGCCGGTGCGGGTGGACTTGGCGCTGCACCTCGATTTGCGAGAGGCGGGGCGATCGGGGCGGATCGGAGCGACGTGCGACTACGCCGTCGTGGCGCGGGAGGTCGAGGCGTTGCTGCGCTTTCGCCGCTACCGGCTGATCGAGTCGGCGGTGGAGGAGACGGCGGCGATGCTGTTGGGCGTGCACGCGACGGTGCAATCGGTCCAGATCCGTCTGGAAAAGCCCGAGGCGTTGGGGGCGCGCGCCGAGACGGCGGCCGTCTCGATCCAGCGGGAGCGCAGCGACTACCCGCGACGCCGCGAGCCGACGCACTTCGGCGAGGCGGAGATCCTGCTCGAGACGCGCGAGGCGGGGTTGTACCTCCTGCACGTCGAGGCGGGGCGGTCGATTCCCCGCCATCACCACCAGGTGATGCGGGAGCTCGAGTGGTTGGTGGGGGGCGAGCTTCGGCAGGGCGGGCAGCGGATCGAGCCGTGTCAGCCCATCTCGTGGCCGCGCGGTGCGGTGCACAGTTACGAGAACACGACCGACCGGCGTGCCACGTTGTTCTGCTGCGACTGCCCGCCGTTCATCCCGCAGGACGAGATCGAGGTGTGAAGGGATGGAAAACGGCGAGACCATCTTGGTGACGGGTGCATCGCGCGGTGCGGTGCACGGTTACGAGAACACGACCGACCGGCGTGCCACGTCGTTCTGCTGCGACTGCCCGCCGTTCATCCCGCAGGACGAGATCGAGGTGTGAAGG
>CAZYSW010000158.1:0-4473 GCA_964650105.1 uncultured Nannocystaceae bacterium | reverse complement strand
GATGGAAAACGGCGAGACCATCTTGGTGACGGGTGCATCGCGCGGGATCGGGGCCTACGTGACGCGGTTGCTGGTGCGCATGGGCAAGCGCGTGGTCGGGGTGCATCGCCGAGACAGCGAGGTCGCGCGTGCGCTGGCGGCCGAGCTGGGGCCCAGGTTGCGTCTGTTGCGGGCCGATCTCGCGTCGCGCAACGCCGTGGACGACGTGGTGTCCGACGTGCTGCTGGAGACCGACGCGCTCGATGGGGTGGTGCTGTGCGCCGGTGTCACGCATCGGGGAGCGTTCGACGAGCCGGAAGGGAAGGGGGATCCGCTGCTCGACGTCGTGGCCGTCGACCTGCAGGCACCGTTGTTCCTGCTGCGCTCGCTCTTGCAGCAAGGGGCGCTGCCCGACGGCGCGTCGGTGGTGGTCGTGAGCTCGAACCTGGTGCGCAAGAGCGTGCCGGGACGCGTGCCCTACATCGCCGCCAAGGCTGGCGTGGAAGGTGCCGTGCGGGCGCTCACGCGCGAGCTGGGGCCGCGCGGGATCCGGATCAATGCGGTCGCGCCGGGGTTGCTGGTCACGGACATGACCAGCCATCTCGACGAGGCGGCCCTGGAAGCGTACGCGCAGGAGGTGCCGCTCGGGCGCGTGGGCGTGCCGGCGGACGTGGGCCCGTTGGTGGCGTTCTTGCTGGGGCCGGATGCGGCGTACGTGACGGGTCAGGTGATCGACGTCGACGGTGGCTGGTCGGTGTGAAGGCGAAAAGGTGGAGGCGTCGGCCGACCCGTGGTGCCGTCGCGTCGGCGCCGCCGGCGGACAGCCGCGGTCGGCGGGTCGGAGTGTAGCGCGCTCGGCGGGGCTCAAGTCCGGCAGGGCGTGGTCGAAGGTGGGGATTGGCCATGTCCGCCGTCGTCCTCCATGACCCCGTCGAGCTCTCCGACCCCCTCGCCCATGGAGAGGATCCGTCGACCTCGCCGCTGCGGGCGGCCGAGCTGCTGGCCAGGATGTCGCCCGACCCTGCTCGGGTCACCCGCGTGATGATCGTCGGTGGCCCGCACGGCCTGGTCGGAGAGCTGGTGTCCGCCCTCGCCGCGTGCGACCGCCGATTCGAGGTCGTCCGCGAGCCCCACAGCCCCGAGGCGGTGGAGCGGATCGAACGCGCGGAGGTGGACGTGACCTTGGTGTTCGAGGATCTGGCCGGGCGCGCGGTGTCGCAGCGGGTCGCCGAGCGGGATCTGCCGACCGCGATGGTGTGTGTGGTGGAGCGGGGGCTCGAGCGGGGACGGACCGAGATCCGTCGCAAGCTCCGCAACGAGTGGGGTGTCGGGACCTGCCTCTTCGTCGACGACCGCGAGCCCGAGCGCCTGGAGACCGCCGTGGTGCATGCCATCGAGCTGTGGCGCCTGTCGAACGAGGCGGTGTTGCAGCGTCGGCGTCGCTGCTTCGACCCGCTGACCATGATGACGTCGCCGGCGATGCTGATCCAGTGTGCCGACGAGCTGTTGGCCCGAGAAAGCGGCCGGGCGTTGGCGATCTTCTTGGTGCAGGTCGAGCAGCCCACCCGGGTCGAAGTGCATCTGGGGGAGGAGACCTCCCAGAACGTCCTGGCCACGCTCGCCCGAAACCTGCGGCGGTGCGAGCCCCAGACCGTGATCGCGCGGCAAGGTGCGGGGCGCTTCGTGCTGTTGCTCGACGACGTGCTGCCCGCGGCGGTGGAGCGCCGCGCGAGCACGCTGGTGACCGCGATCCGCCGCGCGATTCCGTTGGGAGACGACGAGGTGTTCCTGAAGGTGACGACGTCGATGGCGTGGCATCGCCCCGAGCATCGTGGGGGGGCCGACGTGCTGCGCGACGCGGTCACGGCGTTGTCGGTGGCGCAGACCAGCGGCAACCGGCACGCGGTGTTCGATCCGAAGGTCCCGGCGGAGGCCACCGAAGCGGCCCGCGTGGCGGCGGCATTGCGCAACGCGCTGGCCGAGGACGCGCTGTCTTTGGTCTACCATCCGATCGTCGACTTGGAGACGGGGTGGTTGCGGGGGCTCGAGGCTCTGGTGCGGTGGAGCGACGGCCCGCGCGGGGTCCAGACGGCGGCGTCGTTCTTGCCGCTGGCGCAGGAGATGGATCTCCTGGTGCCGATCGGCACGTGGGCGCTGGAGACCGCGGTGCGGCAGATGGCGGCGTGGAACACCGAGTTCGCCTTCGACGGATCGATCCCGCTGGCGGTGAACCTGTCGACGCCGCAGGTTCGCGACCGCTTGATCGCGGCGCGGATCCACAGTCTCTTGCTCACGACCGGGCTGCCACCATCGTCGCTGCGCATCGAGATTCCGGTGGAATGCTTGCGCGAGGCGCCCGAGGCGTCGCGTTCGCTCGTCGAGGCCCTCGCGGCGCTGGGCGTCGAAATCTGGATCGACGACGTGGGCGCGGATCCGCCGGAGGTCCAGGACATTCCCCTCGTGCCGATCACGGGGGTGAAGATCGACAAGGTGTGTGTCGACACCATCGACGGCAGCGCGGCCGGGGCCGCGAGGGCGCGGGCCATCGTCGAGACCGCGCGCGCGAGGCAGTGGAAGGTGGTGGCCGAAGGGGTCGAGAATCGACTGCAGGCGAACTACCTTCGCTTGCTGGGCTGCAAGGTCGGGCAGGGCTTCTTGTACGATCGGCCCCTGACGACGGCGGAGACCTACCGAAAGCTCGCTCACCGGTGAGCGCGGGCACCGGGGCACCGGCTCCTCGCGACGTCGGGCGCTCGTCGCCGGTCGAGGATCGCCCGAGCCCGCTAGCGAGCTCGGCGGGGGCGCGGGGACGGAGGGGCGGCGGTGGTGGGGTCTTCGGGCCAGGCGTGTTTGGGATAGCGGCGCATGAGCTCGCGGCGCAATGCGGGGTAGTGCCGCTCCCAGAACCCGGCCAGATCGGTGGTGACCTGGACGGGCCGCCCGTTGGGGGCGAGCAGGTGGAGGACGAGGGGGACGCGGCCTTCGGCGACGCGAGGCCCCTCGGTGGTGCCGAAGAAATCCTGCAGGCGCGATGCGATCCAGGGCGGGCGATCGGGCTCGTAGTGCACCGGCAGACGGCGACCGCCGGGCAAGGTGACGTGGGTGGGTGCGATGCGGTCGAGCCGGTGCCCATCCCCTTGCAGGCGCGCCTGCACCTGGGCGACGAGGTCGGCGCTTCGCAGCTCGGCGAGGCTGCGGCGACCCTCGCACGACGCCGCGAGCACCTCGCGAACGTCGTCGTCGCGCAGCGGCTGGATCTCGGGGGCATGGGCAGCCGCGAAACGCGTTCGCAAGACGAGCTGCTCGAGGCGCTCGGGATGATCGACGAAGCTGCCGGGGCCGCGAGCCACGGCCGCCTCGTAGAGCACGGCGGCGGCTTCGGGCGGGAGGTCGCGAAGCTGGGTGCGGTCGATGACCAGGCCCTCGTAGCGCAGCTCGTCGAACGCCTGCACCCGCTCGGTGTTCGGGGCGAACGTGATCTCGCGGTGCTCTTCGATCGCGTCGGGGAAGAGGTCGAGCAGCCACGCGGGCTCGATGGCGGCGGCGCTTCGGACCACGGTTCGGCCGCCGCGACCCTCTTGCTCTCGAGCCGCGAGGGCGACGATGAAGTCGGCACCGTGGACCACCGAGGAGGGAGCGAGGATGGCCGAGCCCCCGCCGGCGAGCGCGAGCTCGGCCGGGGCCCCGGCGACCTCGCGAACCCGAGCGACGCGATCGGGGAAGGCGGTGAGCAACGCCTGGGCCAGCGCGTCGTCGGGATCCGGGGTGTCGTCGCGTCGGCCGTGCACCAGGGCTTCGAGCTGCTTGCGGACGCGCTCCACCTGGCGGCAGGCGGCCTCGTCGAGGCCCTGTTCGCGAGCGGCACGCCGGCCGTCTCGTCGGATCGACTCCAGGCGCTCGATGTCGGCGACCACGTCCGAAGCGGCGCGGCCGGCCTGCGCCGACGCGGTCGCCGAGGCGCCTTGCGACGCGCCAAAGGAGGCGCGGACGATCGGACGCTCGGACAACAGCGCCGCGGCGGCGGCTCCCAGCCGGGGGATCCTTCGACGCTCGCACTCGACGAGCAGCCGTGCCAGGCGAGGGTGGACGGGGAAGCGGAGCATGGCGCGGCCGGTGTCGGTGAGGTGGCCGTGCGCGTCGATGGCCTGCAGTCGGCGCAGGAGGGCGTCGGCGCCTTCGAGCGCCTGCGCGGGGGGAGGCTCGAGCCACTGCAGGTCGAGCGGTGCGTCCACGCCTGCGGCCCGCAGATCGAGGGCCACGCCCGTGAGGTCGAGGCGGGCGATCTCCGGCTCGTCGTAGGCGGGGCGACGGGCGAGGTCGTGCGCCGTGTACAGGCGCAGGCATCGTCCCGGTCGCACCCGTCCCGCACGCCCCGCGCGCTGGGCCGCCGAGGCCTGGGAGATCTTGGCCAGGCGCAACGTGGAGATGCCCGTAAAGGGATCGTGGGTCGCTCGCCGGTGGAGCCCCGAATCGATCACCGCGACGACACCTTCG
>CAZYSW010000157.1:0-11316 GCA_964650105.1 uncultured Nannocystaceae bacterium | reverse complement strand
CGGTTTCCGAGGGCCAAGAGGATGCGATTCAAGTCCATCCCGTCCGCGTTCCGCGTGAAGGACAGGACGAGTTTGCGTACGTGCTGGCGGCCATGGACACCAGCGGCGACGCATGGTCGGTTTGGCAATCACGAAGGGATCCCCGAAATCTCGCGGAGGTCCTTCGGTGGATGTTCCGGCGGAGGGATGACGTCGCCTCGCTGTGGAGCTGCGAGGAGTAGCCCGAGGGCCGTCACCGGACCGGTAGGGTGACTTGGGTGTACGGTTCGGCGAAGTAGAGCTGTTTGCGGTTGCCGATGTGGAGGGTGACGAGCCCGGAGTCGGGGAGGTCGATGGTGCGGGCTTCGTCGGGTTGGAGCGCGAAGTCGTCGGTGTGGTCGGGGCTCTGCACCGAGACCTCGAGGAAGGCCGTGCCTTCGTTCTTCAGGACGAGGCGCGGCTCGGGATCGGCGCGAAACTTCACCTCGAAGGGGTAGAGTCCGCGCAGCTCGGTCGACAGCGCCTCGGTCTTCGCCTTCAGCCACGCGGCGGTGAACAGTGACTGGCGGGTTCGGTTGGCGAGGTTGCCGTGCACCCAGTCGAGCTCGCCGAGTGCTTCGGCGTAGCGGTGGACGCCACGTCCGTAGCGCACCATCGAGCGCTTGCTCGCCAGCGCCTTCTTCTCCTTGCGGTCCAGCTCGATCGGCGTGCGGGCCAGGATGCATGCGGCCGCGAGGTGGACCTCGGGGAGGTCGTGGCGGGCTTTTTGGGCCTCGGCCAGATGCGACCGCGCCGTCTCCAGGTCACCGGCCTCGACCAACTCGATCGCCCGGAGGCTCAGGAGGATCGCGCGCGTGTTGGCCCAACCCACCGCGTCCGAGGGAATCTGCTGCAAGGCGGCCAGGGCGGGCTCGGCCCCGGTGCGGGACGAGACGGCGATGATCCGCTGCAGCTTGAGGGCCGTGTCGGCGGGCCTGAGCTCCAGCGCCTTGGCCAGTGCCTCCTCGGCCGCTGCGCCCTCTCCGTCGTGCAGGTGGGCCGTGGCCCGATTGGCGTGGATGTTCGCCACGCGAACCGAGAGCTCGTCGTGCTTGGCGTCCGAATCCAGGAGGTCGCCTTCACCCGACAACAGGCGCTCGTATCGCGCGAGCGCATCGTCGAGCTTCCCCGCCCGGGTCAGGTGATCGATGATCGCCAGCACGAGCTCCAGCCGGGGCTCGGGGGCCTCGCCCGTCACCGCGATCGAGCTGGCCCGGTCGGCGAGATCGATCTCGTCGGCCTCCAGCGCCGCCGTCACGATCGATCCACGGATGCTGATCGCCTCCGTCGTGGATGCGACGTCGTTTTCGGGCACGAGCTCGAGCGCTCGTTCGAGTGCGGCGATGGCTTCGGCACGCCGGTTCGCTTGCGCGTGCGCATGGGCGATGGCCAGCGCTGCGCGAGGCTGTGGACGGAGCTTCAGGACGCGCGTGTAGGTCTCGATGGCGCGGTCCCACTGCTCGGTCTTCGCTTCGTGGTCGGCCGCGTCGAGCAAGAGCACGACCGAAAGTCGGTTGCACGCGCCGCACGGCCCCGTGGCTGCGGCGGCGCTCAAGGTCTGCTCGGCTCGTTCGATCCGGCCGCTGTGCCGGAACATCCGGATCAGCCCCGTCAGCGCGGTGCCGTTGACGGGGTCGAGCTCGAGCGCTCGCTCGTACTCGCGCTCGGCCTCCTCCGGATCGGTCTTCTCCAGTTTCGCCGCGCCCTCGGCGATCAGCGTGGCGAGCTCCTGGCGCGCCACCGTCTCCACCTGCGGATCCTTCATCGCACGCTCGTAGTGCGCGCGCGCCGCCTCGTACGCCCCGACGTCTCTCGCCGTTCGTGCCTTTTCGAGCGCCGACCCACAGGCAGTCGTCAGCAGCAACACCAGACCAAGTCGAGCGATCCGCATAGGGGCCTGATAGCGCACCAAACTCCGCGACACAACGGATTCCGCCCGCAACCCGAGACGACGGGGTCCTCGTCCGTCGGGCCGCCACGATGGCCACGCGGCCTGCGACGGCCGGCTATGGGTCGTTCTCGAGGTACCGCCGCAGATAGGCCTCGCTGCCGTCCGTCTGGAGCCTCACCCACATGGGGTAGTGGTCCGAGAACTGATAGGTGCGCCAGTCCTTGTAGACCTTGCGCAGATCGGCGCCGTCCTTCTTGCCCGCGCTCGAGGTCTTGACCACGGCCTCGTAGAGCGGAAACTGCTGCATGGTAAAGATGCTGCGGTAGAGGTCGACCACCCCGGCGTTGCGCTCGAGCGGGTTTTCGGACTCCACCTCGACGTATTCGACGACCTCTGGCTTGGTCTTGAAGGCGATCTGATCGTAGTGCTTCTTGGTGCCGGTGGTCGGCTGGCGCTGCAGGACCTTGGGAACGACGAAGCCCTGGTCGAGGAGGGCCTTCATGGTCTCGTGCTCCGGGCTGACGATGTTGAAGTCTCCGAGCAAGAAGAGCGCCCGGTCGTCGCCGAGGGCTCGGTCGGCTCGCGTGCTCAGATATTTGGCGATCCCATGAATCTCCTCGATGCGCTGCTTCAGCTTGTCCCCGCGATCGGCGCCGTAGTAGAGGTGGACGGTACAGATGTCGAACGCGAGCCAGCCCGCCTGGAAACTGGCCATGAACGGGGTGCGCTTGAACTGGCTGCCCGCCACCACGCGCTGGCCTTCGACCTCCAGCTCCGCCTTGCTGATCAGCATGCTGGGCGGGAGGACGATCTCGCCCGCGATGCTCTGGAACCAGACCTTGCGCGTGTCGTAGACGAAGGCCATCCGTTCTCCGTTGCCGCCCAAAGCCGGGTCGGTCTCGTCGGTCGCGATGTACGCCCACTTCGGACCGAGGATGTCCATGACGCGCTCCCACTCCGAGATCTCGTTGATCTCCTGGACGGCGACGAAGTCGAAGCGCGAGATCACCTCCGCGATGTAGAACCATGTCTCGGGAAGCCGCGGACCCCACCCGCGCCGCTTGGCCGTGGGCTTGCCGAAGTCTCGGATGTTCCAGGTCGCCAAGAGCAGGTGGTGCTCGGCGTCCTTGGCGGGGACCGTCGCGTCGAGCTGCTTGCGGAGCTTCAAGAGGTTCTGGACGGTACGGATTCGTTCCTCGTCCTTCTTGATGACGTAGCGGAGTCGGTTGTAGAGCACGGTTCGCTTCCTTCGGACCGATCGACCGAGCGTGATCGCGCCGTGTCGACCGCCGGCGCGTCGTGACGATACCGTCCCCCGGGCCGCCTCCGCGCCCCCGGCCCCCGCGTACGAATTCTTCGTAGGCCCGGAGGACCAAACCTCGCCCGAAACCACGTTCCGATGCCAGCGGACCCGCCCCAGGCCAGCGAGCCGGAGCCGGAGCCCAGGGCTTGGGTCTGCTCGAGGACGGGGTCGATGTCGGCATCGTCGACCGTATCGATCCACGCGACTCGACTCTCGGTTGCGGAGGGGTCGGCCTCCCGCGCGGTCGCTTGTGCTCGTGGCGACATCCCACCGAGCACGCATCCCGTGTCGGGTTGCAGGACGAAGCGGCCCATGTCGTGGCGAGCTCGCTGTGGTGTCCGTGGCGGGGGGTGATCGGCGAGGGTCGCTGCAGTGTGAAGCAGGATGGGAGCCCGGAGGGAGCCGGGCGCGTCGGTGCACCGGTGCCCGGGCGGCGTAGGCTGGCGCACGGGCATGAGTGTGGCGAAGCATGACGGCGACGGTGCCGCCACGCTGAGACTGGATCTGCGCGGCGACCTCGACGTCGAGACTGCGCCGGGCCTCTACAAGACCCTGATGCAGGCCGCGCGACGTCGGGGTCTGCGTCGCCTGTGCCTCGACTTCACGAAGGTCGAGAGCCTCGACTCGGCAGGTGTGGCGGCCGTGACGCTCGGCCGACGCGCGCTCGAGCGCAGCGGCAAGACCCTGGAACTGGAGGGGCTGTCGGAGATCCACGCGGCCGCATTCTCGCTGCAGCCGACACACGCGGCCGTGGTCCCGACCGAGCAGCGCGGAGCGCTGGAGAGGCTCGGCGCGCGGACGTACCGGACCTGGAAAGGCACGACCGAGTGGCTCGGGTTGGTGGGGGAGTCGACGTGGGCCATCGTGCGCTGTCTCGCCGGGCGGGACCGCTTTCCGGTCGGGAGCACGCTCGAGCAAGCGACGCTCATCGGTGTCGATGCACTCCCGATCGTGACCATGCTCAGCTTCTTGTTGGGCCTGGTGCTGGCGTTCCAGTCGGTGTACGGGCTATCGGAGTTCGGTGCGGAGGTCTACACCTCCGAAATCGTGGCGCTGGGGATGACGCGCGAGTTCGGGGGCTTCATCACGGCGATGATCATCGCGGGCCGAAGCGGGGCGGCCATCGCCGCGGAGATCGGCACCATGACCGTCGAGGAGGAGGTCGACGCGCTGCGGAGCATGGGGGTGTCCCCCATCCGCATTCTGGTGGTTCCGCGGGTGATCGCGATCACCATGGTCCAGCCGGCGCTCTCGTTGATGGCGATGCTCATCGGCATTGGAGGCGGCCTGCTCATCGCTCCGCTCCTCGACATGTCCTTCGTGTCGCTCTACGACCGGATGTTGGTGTCGCTCGATCTCGGAGACTTTGCGCTGGGGCTGATCAAGAGCGTGCTGTTCGCGTGGGTGATCGGGCTCGTCGGGTGCTACCGCGGGTTGCAGACGCGCGGTGGCCCGACCAGCGTCGGACGCTCGGCCACCAGTTCCGTCGTCACCAGCATCTTCTATATCGTGGTGATCGACAGCATCGTGACCACCATCTGGACGCTCTCGCAGGGGGGTCTATGAAGGACGTGGTCGTCCAGTGTCGGGGCGTCGCCGTCGGCTACGGCGAGACGCCGGTCCTGCAAGGGATCGACGTCGAGGTGCGCCGTGGCGAGGTGCTCGGGATCATGGGCGGCTCGGGCTCGGGCAAGTCGACCTTGCTCAAGGCGCTCGTCGGTCTCCTGCCGCCGATGGCAGGGACCGTGCGCTTGTTCGGCACCGAGCTCTACGGGCTCACGGCGGGAGAACGCAGCGCCTTGCTGCGGAGGACCGGGATGCTCTTCCAGCAGGGGGCGCTGTTCGGGTCCATGACGGCGCTGGAGAACGTGATGATGCCGCTGCGCGAGCTGACGGCGCTGCCCGAGCCGATCATGGTCGAGATGGCGCGGATGAAGCTGGCGCTGGTGGGTCTGGAGGAGTTCGAGGCGCGCCTTCCGGCGGATCTCTCGGGGGGCCAGCGCAAGCGGGTCGCGCTCGCTCGTGCCGCGGTGCTCGATCCCGAGATCATCTTCTGCGACGAACCGACGTCGGGCCTCGATCCCGTGGTCGCGGCCACGATCGACCGCAACCTGCTTCGTCTTCGGGACGTGCTCGGGATCACCATCGTCGCGGTCACGCACGACGTGGAGACGGTGCGAACGATTGGGGACCGCGCGGTGATGTTGGCCGAGGGTGGGATCGTAGCAGAGGGCACGATCGAGGAGCTGGAGAGCAGCCGCGATCCCGGGTTGTACGCCTTCTTCCACCGCGGCGCGCGAGGGGCGACGGACCTCGACGCGCAAACCGAGCCGGCGGCTCGGGGATTGGGGTGACGCTCATGCCGACCAGGACGCAGAACATCAAACTCGGGATCTTCGTCATCGTGGCGGTCACACTGCTGACGTTCGTGCTGGTCGTCGTCGGCGGTCTGGCCTTCTGGAAAGAGACGAACACTTACTACGTGGTCAGCGAAACGAGCGTGGTGGGGTTGGAGGAGGGCTCCACCGTGACGATGCGCGGCGTTCCCATCGGAACGGTCGCGGCGATCGGCCTCGATCCCGAGGACTACGCGTCGGTCCGCGTCGAGCTGGAAATCGACCAGGAGGTCCCCATCCCTGCCGACGCGCAGGCCTTCATCCAGTTCAGCGGCATCACCGGCCTCAAGCAAGTGGACATCTCGCGGGGGGATCTCGACCGCGGAGTTCTGCCGCCGGGGGAGATCATCCCGCTCGGCGAAACGACGCTCAACCGCATCGAGTCGCGGGCCATGGAGCTGGCGGAGAGCGCGGTGGCGGTCCTCGACCAGACCGAAGCCTTGATGGCGCGCCTGGTCGAGGTGAGTCAGGGGATCGATCCGAAGCGCGTGGCGGACCTGTTCGGCCGGGTCGAGGTGTTGCTCGAGAATCTCACCGGAGCCAGCGAGGAGCTCGAGCGCGCCCTGACCGCGGGGCGGGGCGACCTCGCCGATGCCTTGGAGCGGGGCAGCCACGCGGCCAGCGAGATCGACGAGCTGATCACCCAGGCCAATCGACTCCTTCGCGCCAACGATCGGGACTTGCGGGAGTCGTTGAGGAATCTGCGCCAGGCGACCCGCGAGTTCAGAGAGCTCAGTCGCGACCTGAGGGCGCAGCCGAGCCGACTTTTGCGCTCCAAGCCACCCCGAGAAAGGGAGCTCCCATGAAGATGCACCGTGCGATGGCAGTGCTCGCGTTGGCCGTGGCGGCCGGGTGCGGAGGCGCACGCCTGCCCCAGACCAACTACTACCGACTCGTCGCGCCCGAGTGGGACGCCGCCCCGGAGGAGGACCACCCCGAGCTCGCCGCACGCGAGGGCGCGCCGGTGCTCGTGATCGAGGAGCTGGAGGCCGACGCGGCGTACGACGATCCGCGCATGGTCTACCGCGAGAGCCCCTACCGGGTGGACTACTACCACTATCATCGCTGGACCACGTATCCCGGGCAGCTCGTCAGCGACTTCCTGGTGACGGCATACCGTCGCACGGGGCTGTTCGAGCGGGTGGCCACCGACTACGACGATCAAGCCGACGCGATCCTGGTCGGACGCGTGGTTTCGCTCGCGGAGGTCGACGTGACGCCCGAGCAGTGGATCGGCGAGCTGGAGCTGGAGCTGGAGCTCCGCGACGCCGTGACCGACGCCCCGTTGTGGAACCGGCGGGTTCGGGAGGTCGAGCCGCTCGCCTCGCGTACGCCCGAGGCCCTGGCCCAGGCGATCAGTCGGGCGCTCGCACGGGTCGTCGAGCGGACGGCCGCGGAGATCGCGGCGGCGGCCGCGGAGGATCGGCGCGGCGCTCCACCGAGGAGCGTTACGTTGTATCGTCCGCCCCGTCATGATTCGGCTTCTTCTCATCCTTCTCGTGGCGCTGGTCGCCTGTGACGGAAAACGACAGGGCGCCGAGGCCTCGCCGGGCGAGGCACCGGCGAAGTCCGAACCCGCGACGAAGGCGGATGCCGTCGCCGACGGCAAACCGGTGGCGAACGATGCCGCGACGGACGAGCGGACCCCAGCTGCCGCGCCTCGACATCCGGCGTTGACCGATCCTTCGCAGGCGACCGAGAAGGCGCCCGACACCTACAAGGTGAAGTTCGACACCACCAAGGGACACTTCACCGTGCAGGTGTACCGCGACTGGGCACCTCTGGGAGCCGATCGTTTCTACAACCTGGTCAAGATCGGCTTCTACGAGAACATCGCGTTCTTCCGGGCGATCGAGGGGTTCATGGTCCAGTTCGGCATTCATGGCGACCCTGAGGTGACGGCCCAGTGGCGCACGGCCAGGATCCAGGACGACCCGGTCAAGGAGTCGAACAAGAAGGGAACCATCACCTTCGCGACGGCTGGCCCCAACACCCGGACGACGCAGGTCTTCATCAACTTCAACGACAATGTCCAGCTGGACGCCATGGGGTTCGCCCCGTTCGGCAAGGTCATCGACGGGATGAACGTCGTCGAATCCCTCCACACGGGTTACGGTGAGGGGGCCCCCAGCGGCATGGGTCCCAATCAGGCCTTCATCGAGCGACGCGGCAACGATTACCTTCGCAAGAGCTTCCCGTACCTCGATTGGGTGAAGAAGGCCACCCTCCTGGAGGAGTGATCCTTTCGCTCAGAGCCTCCGCAGCCGTAGCGCCGCGCCGAGCCCCAGGGCGGAGACGATGGTCATCGCCCAGTATCCGTGGCCCTGGTAGGTCCCGTAGAGCAGACCGGCCAGAGGCAGGCCGAGGCCCAACGCCACGCCCGAGGCGGCGGAATAGGAGGTGGTCGCGCGCGCCATGGAACCCTCGGGCATGGTCCGGCGGATGAACTCCATGGCGCCCAGGTGCAGCGACGCGAACGTGAGCGCGTGAAGAACCTGGGCGGAGAACAGTGGAACGAGGGCGCTGGTGGTGGCGAGCACCGACCAGCGAACGACGCCGCCTGCTCCGGCGAACGCCAGGAGCGTCGCGGGGCGATAGCGGTCGGAGAGCTGCATGCCGGCGGTGAAAAACAGGATCTCCGCGATCACGCCCACGGCCCACAGCCATCCGATGGTGGACGCCTCGACGCCCTGCGCCCTCCAGTGCTCGGTGCCGAACGCGTTGAGCATGGCGTGGGCGCCGTGGAGGATGGTGACCGTGAGGAGAAACCACGCGACGGTGCGCCTGGGGGGTTCGGATGACGGCACGGCGGCCACGGCCCGGCGAGGGGCCGCACCGGCGCCGCGTGGGAGAAGCACCATGGTGGCGGTGAGGAGCACCGAAGCGCCGAGTAGCGCCCACACGATGCGCGCCTCGTCCTTTTGTTCGAGGGTGAGCCCGCCGACGACCGAGGCAGCAATGAAGGTCGCCGATCCCCATCGCCGTAGCCTGCCGTAGCCGCCCTGGTGTCCCACCACGCGGACGGCGATGGCATCGGTCAGGGGGATGAGCGGCGAAAAGCCCATGCCGAGGACGATCGACCCCACGATGAGCGCGGTGAGGCTGGTGGCGTCGGTGAGCGCGGCATAGGCCGCGACCGTACCGACGGCCAGGCCGATGCCGATCCGCCGAGGGCGTCCTGTTCGATCCGCGAGGTGTCCGACGATCGGGTTCGCCAGCACGCGGGTCCAGGTGCCCAGCGCGAGTACCCAGCCGACCTGCTCCGCGGTCAGGCCGCGGCTCGTCAGCCACACCGGAAAGTACGGAACGTGCAAACCCAGGACGAAGAAGATGGCCCCGATGGTCAGACCGATTCGCACCCGCTCGCCTGAACCCCGGGGCATCAGGCGCCCGAGGGTACGCGGGTCGGGCTCGGAGGCCAACGCCGCGCGTCCACACCGGTGGGGCCCGCGGGGCGTGATCGCCGTCGGGTCCCTCGGCGAGAGGTGCAGGTGGAACGCACGAAAGTGGCTGGCGGGCCGAGGGCTTCGAGGTAGACCGCAAACGAGACGCCCGCCTCGAGGCGGGATCCTTCGCGCTCATGACCATCGAGGACGGCATCATCGCGGTCATGCTCGTCATGCTCGTCACCACGGTCCTTTGGCTCCGGATGCGAGGCCGGGCGCAGCGACGCGACCACGGATCGCACGAGGAGGGTGTCGTCGAGAGGCCGTGACGCCCGCGGATCAGGGCCGCACAACCACGCGTCGACGCTTCGCGTTTGCGCGGCGTAGCCCTCGCCGAGCGCGGCGCGGCTCGGGGCCGGCCGCGGTCACGGCGTGGCTCGGTCTCGGCGCGCCCGGCCGCGCGGCGTCATCAGGGCTGCCAGGGTTGATCGGCGGGTGGGAGGGATCGAGCCCAGGTCAGGTGGGCGCGCCAGTCGGGGGCGATCGCCTGCGTGCCTTCCTCACCGCCATGTGGACCGATGATGAAGGTGCGATCCTTGGGAACGCCGGCGCGGTGGTAGGCCCAGATGTCGGTCGCGGCGTTGCCGTACGCAGCCTCGATGCGGTAGCCGTGTTCGACCAGCGATGCGAGGTAGTCGGCTTTGAAGCGTCCCACCCCCGCGACGTCGGGGACGACGTCGCGGTGACGGTCGGTGGTGTGGACGTTTCCGATGGCGAAGCCCTGCGCCGACAGCCATGCGCGCGTCTTGTCGATCAGCCAGTAGGGACGCCCGGTGAGGTACACGACGAGGTAGCCCCGCTCCGCCCAGGTGCGCGTCAGCTCGGGACCGCCGTCGTAGGCCACGGCGACGTAGTCGCCGTCGTAGAGATCCTCGTAGTAGTCGTCCAGCACGTCGCGATTGATCTCGGCGTCGCTCGTGGTGAGGGTTCCGTCGATGTCGAAGACCACCACGCGGGTGCCTTCGGGGACGACGGTCACCCGCGCCGTGGCAGCGCTGCCGTCGCCGTCGACCACCGGACGCAGGGTGTACACGCCGACCTGCGCGGGAAGACGAGCGCGCACCGAAGCGCGGCCGTCGTCGTCGGTGATCGCCTGGCCCAGTCGCTCCCAACCCGAGCACGTGCCGAGATCGAAGGTGATCTCCTCGTCCTCCAGATCCTTGCCGATCTCCCCGTACGCGAACTTCGCCTCCAGCAACGCTTCGGTCCCCGGTCGACCGATGACGTCCTGGGCGAAATGGGTGGGCTTCATCCCGAGAGCGATGAGCGTGCTGCGCTTGTGCTTGAAGCCGCGCCTCGGCGCGGCTTCGGGCTCGCGATCCGTGCAGCGCGCAAACCGAGGCTCGATGGGCGCCGGGCCTTGCTCGGGCGTGCCGGAAGCCGTCGCGGTCGCATCTCGGGGGACGCCGGCTTCGTTCACGGGCGCCGATGCCTCGGCGGGCCGGTCGCAAGCGGTCAGCAGCGCCAGCGAGAGCAACGCGCGCGTGCACGCGCCGACGGCACGAACCGGCCCCGCGAACGGTCGCATCGGTCGAAGCATACGGGGTCGCGAGCATGCACCGTGCAACGATCTGCGCAGCGCCGATGCACGTGACAATGTTCACCTCTCGGCGCAAATTTCGCCGGACGCATCGCCCTTCGAGCACTAAGATGATGCGCGCTCATGGCCGGTCGTACATCGCATTCCCGACTTCTCGCCTGGATCGAAGAGGTCAAGGCACTCTGCAAACCTGACGACGTCTACATCTGTGACGGGAGCGCGGAAGAGTATGCGCGCCTGTGCAACATGATGGTCGAGTCGGGCACCTTGATCCGCCTCAACCCGGAGAAGCGTCCCAACAGTTTCTTGGCTCGGTCCGATCCGCGTGACGTCGCGCGCGTCGAAAATCGCACCTTCATCTGCAGCAACAACGCGCAGGATGCCGGGCCCACCAACAACTGGATGCACCCCAAGAGGATGAAGGGCATCCTGCACGAGCTGTTCGACGGGTGCATGCGAGGGCGCACGATGTACGTCGTCCCCTTCTCGATGGGTCCGCTCGGCTCGTCGATCGCCAAGCTCGGGGTCCAGATCACCGACAGCCCGTATGCCGTCGCCAACATGAGGATCATGACGCGCATGGGGCAGGGGGCGCTCGACGTGCTGGGCACGGACGGGGAGTTCGTGCCCTGCCTGCACTCGGTCGGTCGACCGCTCGCGCCGGGCGAGAAGGACGATCGCTGGCCCTGCAACCCCGACAACATCTACATCGCGCACTTCCC
>CAZYSW010000156.1:0-11326 GCA_964650105.1 uncultured Nannocystaceae bacterium | reverse complement strand
CCCGTCTCCTTCGGAAGCCTCCTCCCCCTACACCCTTCCTTCGCAGAGGAGCCATCCAGATTCCGTCTCCCTCCGTGGGAGAGGAGGTTCCTTCTCCCTCCTTTCGGAGAGGAGTTCCGTCTCCTTCTTCCGGGAGCGGAGGTCCCGTCTGCTTCGCGAGCCTTCCCCGTCTCCTTCGCAGAGAAGGCTCCGTCTCCTTCCTCCGGGAGCGGAGGTCCCGTCTGCTTCGCGAGGCTCCCCCGACACTCTTCCTCCCCAGAGGAGCCATCCAGGTTCCGTCTCCCTCCTTCGCAGAGGAGGTCCCTTGGAGAGGAGGTCCCGTCTCCCTTCCCCCGCGAGCAAAGGTCCCGTCGCCTTCGCGAGGCTCTTCCGTCCCCCTTCCTTCGCAGAGGAGGCTCCGTCTCCTTCGCGAGCTTCCCCAACACCTCCCTCGGAGAGGCGGTTCCGTCTCCTTCCTTCGCAGAGGAGGCTCCGTCTCCTTCGCGAGCTTCCCCAACACCTCCTTCGGAGAGAGGTTCCATCTCCCTCCTTCGGAGAGGAGGTCCCTCTGAGAGGAGGTCCCGTCTCCTTCCTCCGGGAGCGGAGGTCCCGTCACCTACGCGAGCCTCCCCCGTCACCCTTCCTTCGCAGAGGGGAGCCATCCCGTCGGAGAGAAGGCATCCTGCCGCCTGAACACGCCGCCCCTCATGTCGGCGTCCCCTCCGAAAACTCAGCTCGAGCGGGCTACGTGTGTTGCTCGGCGGAAGCTCAGGAGCGCCGCGAGGTGTCGGCGGAGGCCCGGGACGACTCCGTGGGCATCCCCTCCGAACACGCAGCCCGCACGGGTTCCGTGCGCGACTGGGCGGAGGCTTGGGGCGACACGTCGACATCCCCTCCGAACGACGAAGCCCTCAGCGTCGGTACCGACCCCACCACCTTCGCAACTCGACGACGACGGGTCTCGGCACCTACCCGCCCGGTCTGGGCACCTACCCTCCGGGACGGATCGACCTCTCTCCTCGACCGCCTTCCGGAGCTCGGAAGCACCCGCGTTTCGGGACCTCCCGTTTCGGAACGGATTCGCGTCCGAGCGGTGGCTCGAGCTCGCCGGCACCTCGCCGTCGGCATGGGTCCCCCCGTCGCCTCTTCGGGAGGCATCGATCCTCGACCGCCTTCCGGAGCCCGGAAGCACCCGCGTTTCGGGACCTCCCGTTTCGGAACGGATTCGCGTCCGAGTGGTGGCACGAGCTCGCCGACACCTCGCCGTCGGCATGGGTCCCCCCGGCATGGGTCCGCCGGTCGCCCCATCGGGAGGGATCGATCCAAATGCCCGGGTCGTCGCCGCCTTTTGCATCTTTTCGACGACGGTCGTGAACCCCGAGGTTCGACCGGCAGCTATGTTTTTGGCTGGGTGTCGCAGGTGGCACCGTTCCAGCTTCGCGCGGGAGCATTGCACCGCGTTCGCGACCTTCGGAAGCACAGGTGTCGAGTCGGCAGCCCCCGGGGCCGACGGTTCGCTGATACAGTGCGACCATGGTGGCTTTTCGTTGGCGCTCGTTGGGTGTCGTGTGCCTGCTTTCGTCGGCCTGCTCGCTCGAGGCGCCGACAGGCTCCTTCATGTCCGGTTCGGCCAGCATGTCGGGAGGCACCGAGTCGGGAGCCGACACCGACAATCCCACCTCCGTGAGCGATGGCTCGTTGGACGACGGCTCCGGAACGGGTGGCCCGTCGACCACGTCGACAACGACCGACTCCGCGTCGAGCGATCCCACCCTGGACACCACCGACTCGAACGGCAGCGACACGTCGTCGTCGGATTCGGTCGGCTCGACCACCGACGCGCCGCAGTGCGGAAACGGCCTGCTCGATCCGGGAGAAGATTGTGACGGCGGCGTCGGCAATCAGACCTGCGCCACGCAGGGCTTCGCCGGGGGCACGCTCGCCTGCTCTCCCGGCTGCATGTGGGACACCTCGAGCTGCACCACCTGCGGCAACGGCGTCGTCGATCCCGGGGAGGATTGCGATGGCGGCATCGGCAATCAGACCTGCGCCACGCAGGGCTTCGCGGGGGGTACCCTGGCCTGCTCTCCCGGCTGCGCGTGGGACACTTCCGGCTGCACCACTTGCGGCGACGGAGTCGTCGATCCCGGGGAGGATTGCGACGGCGGCGTCGGTAACCAGACGTGTGCCGGGCTCGGGTTCGACGGCGGGACCCTGGTGTGCTCCGGCACCTGTGCCTGGGACACGTCGAGCTGCTGGGATTGCGGCAACGGCATCCTCGAAGGGCCGGAGGTCTGCGACGGCAACCAGCTCGGCGGCACCACCTGCCTCGACCTCGTGGCGCCTCAAAACGGCAACTACACCGGCGGAGCGCTCGTCTGCCAGAACGATTGCAGCGCCTTCGACGAGAGCGGCTGCACCTGGTGCGGTGACGGATTAAAGAACGGCAACGAGATCTGCGAGGGCAACGACCTCGGCGGGGCGACGTGCGTCGACGCCGGGTATCTACCCGGTGGGGGCGGCTCGGTGAGCTGTACCTCGACGTGCTCGCTGGACGCCAGCGAGTGCACCGGGCCACTGTGCGGCGAATCGGAGGCGCCGCCACCCGACGGCAACGGCACGTGTACCACTCCGTGGATCGACGGCGGAACCGCGTGTACGTACAACTGCACGTCAACCAACTGTGTGAAGCCGATTGTCTGTCCGGCCGACCGCGCGTGCGAGTTGACCTGTCAGGTCTCGGGGTGCGACTCCACCACGATCACCTGCGCCACGGGGCACTCCTGCGACATCACGTGCGGGGCCTCGAGCGCCTGCCTCGGAACGACGATCTTCTGTCCCCCGGACGCACCGTGCTCGCTGACGTGTGGCGGGAGTAGTGCGTGCAGCGGGGTCACCCTCGTCTGTCCGTCGGAGAATCATCCGTGCGAGGTCGTGTGCAACGGATCTTTGGCCTGCAACAACATCGACGTGCAGTGCGGCGGTGGACCTTGCAGCATGTCGTGCGGCACCGGTGGCTTGGTGTGCAACGGTGCCGACGTCGACTGCGGCATCAACACCTGCGAGGCGACCTGCGCCGCCAACAGCCAACCGACGCTGGACTGCGGCGAATCGTGTAGCTGCTCCCCGTGCTGACGGTCCGGGATCGCCGAGCTGCCTCTGCGAGCCCTCGAGGCCGCGGTCGACATCGGGCGGTCGCGCGTGACCCGGGTCGGGTCCGGGCAGGCGGGCGAGATCGCCAACACCCGCGGAGGGAAAGGTCAGGCGATGCGGCCGCGCGGGCGGGGTTGGTGGCGGGGACAGAAGGCGCCCGAGCGCGCATGGTGGGTGAACGACTCGAGCCGCGTGCCGCAGGCGCGACACGGCTGACCCGCGCGACCGTAGACCATGAGCCGGGCCTGGTTCTTTCCCGTTCGACCGGTGGTGGTGCGGAAGTCTCGAAAGGTGGTGCCGCCGTTGCGGATCCCCTGCTCGAGCACCTCGATCAGCTTGGCGGCGAGCCGATCCCAGGCGCTCCGACGAAGGCGACGAGCGGCGACGAGCGGGTGGATGCCGGCGTAAAACAGCGCTTCGACGGCGTAGATGTTGCCGACGCCCGCGACCACCGACTGGTCGAGGAGCACGTCCCGAACGGCGCGATGCGACCGTCCCGCGACGGTCTCCAACCACGCACCGCCGAAGGCGCGGTCGAACGGCTCGGGGCCGAGCTCGCACAGGGGAGGCTCGGCGCGCAACACCGACAACGGAGCGGCCCGGAGACCCCCGAAGCGGCGCGGATCGACGAACCGAACCTCACGCTGGTCGGCGAAGCGAAGGACCAGGTGCGTGTGCGGCAGCGCGGGGTCGCCGGGTCGCGCCAGGAGCAGCTTGCCGGTCATGCCCAGGTGCACCAGCAGCCCGGTGGGCTCGTCGCCGTCGCCCGCGAACCTCCAGACCAGGAACTTGCCCCGCCGCTCGACGGCGACCGGGCGTTGGCCCGGCAAGCGGTGCAGCTCTTCGCGGGCCCACTGGACACCGACCCGCAGCGCCTTGTCGCTACGCCACACCGACACGACGGGCTCCCGCAGGCGCGCGCGTTGCAGCCCGCGACGGACCGACTCGACCTCGGGAAGCTCAGGCACCCTCGGCCTCCCGGGCGCGCTGCAGCGCCGCAAACTCCTCGACGGTGAGCTGCTCGGGGCGCAGGTGCGGCTGCACGTTTGCGGCCGCGCACCACCGCTGGACCGCGTGCCGATCGCCCAGGGCCGCCAGCGCGTTGGCGAGCGTCTTGCGGCGGCGCTGGAACACCGAGCGGACCATCTTCGAGAAGGCGTGCGAATCGGCCACCTCGCCGCGTGGCGTGGGTCGGGGATCGAGGCGGACGACCGCGGAATCGACCTTCGGCGCAGGCACGAAGGCGCCCGGCGACACGTTGCAGACCCGCTCGATGGAGCGCACCCGCGACAGGCCCACGGTCATGCTGCCGTACGCCTTGCTGCCCGGCTGAGCGCACATGCGATCGGCGACCTCCTTTTGAACCATTACCACCCAAGGCCCGGTGGTGTCGTGATGCTCGAGCAAGGCGTACAGGAGCGGACCGGTCAAGTGGTAGGGCAGGTTGCCCACGATGACGGGACGCGGGTGCGCCTCGTCGGCCGCAGCGCCGTAGTCGAAGCGTACCGCATCCGCCTCGAACAATCGAAAGCCCGGCACGTCGCCCAGCTCGGCTCGAAGCACCGCACACAGATCGCGATCGCGCTCGATCGCCCACACCTCGGCGCCGGTGACCAGGAGGTGAGCGGTGAGCGTACCCAGGCCCGCGCCGATCTCCACGACGCGCTGCCCGGGCGCGGCACCGCTGGCCCGCACGATCGCGGCGTGGATCTCGGGTGAGCGCAGGAAGTTCTGCCCCCAGTGCTTGCGCGCCGACAGGCCGTGACGCCGCAGCACCGTGCTCGGCGACTCGATGGGAGGCACGCGCGACGTGGGAGACGGCTCGGGCGACTCGGTCATGGTTCGCTCGGTCCACGCAGGCGCGCGTCGTCGAGCGGCAGGCTGGTATGCAGATCGGTGCGCGCCGGCCAGCCGGCGGCGACGCGCGCCGCCGCGGCACCGCCGATCATCGCCGCATTGTCTCCGCAGTAGCGCAGCGGCGGACACACCACGGTGAACCCGTCCTCCCGACCGGCGGCCTCCATCGCCCGCCGCAGCCCTCGATTGGCCGCCACGCCCCCGACGACGTGGACGCGATCGAGCCCGCGAGCGCGCTCTCGGGCCAGCGCCCGTCGAGTCTTGAGCACGAGGACGTCGACCACGGCGGCCTGAAACGACGCGCACAGATCCGCCAGGGACTGGCGCGACTGTGGTTGACCGTGCTGTTGGACGTGGACGAGGACGGCCGTCTTGAGCCCCGAAAACGAGAAGTCGAAGCTGGGGTGATCGGCCATGCCGCGCGGCAGGGCGACGGCGGTCGGATCGCCCTCGGCGGCGAGCTCGTCGATGATGGGTCCGCCGGGGTATCCCAGCCCGAGCAGCTTGGCCACCTTGTCGAAGGCCTCGCCGGCGGCGTCGTCTCGCGTGGCCCCCAAGATCTCGTACGTGCCCAACCCGCGGACGGCGACGAGCTCGGTGTGCCCCCCCGAGACCAGCAACGCGACGTGCGGGACGAAGGGGTGGCTCTCCTGCCGGTCGTCGCCGAGAAACGCCGAGAAAATGTGGCCCTCCATGTGGTGGATGCCGTGTAGGGGCAAACCCGTCGCCAGCGAGAGGCCGCGCGCCACCTGCAAGCCCACGAGCAGGGCGCCGGCCAGCCCCGGTCCCTCGGTGACCGCGATCGCGTCGATGTCGTCGAAGCCGGTCGATCCCGCGCGATGCAGCGCCTCACGAACCACGGGCACCACGACACCGAGGTGGTGACGGCTCGCGAGCTCCGGCACGATTCCACCGAACGGTCGATGGACGTCGATCTGCGAGCTCACGACGCTGCTGCGCACGTCGAGCCCATGGACGACGGCGCACGCGGTCTCGTCACAGGAGCTTTCGAGCGCCAGGATGCGCGGGGACGCTCCCGTCATCAACCGCCCTGTCCGTTCCCGGACGCGTCGGCTTCGAGGCGCGTCAACTGGCGACGAATGCTGTGGGCATACAGTCCATCGGGCGCGAGGTCGAGGTAGCGCTTGTACGCGGCCGCGGCGGACGCCCGGTCGCCGCGTTCCTGCTGGATCACGCCGAGTGCCAGGTGCCCGTCGGCGAAGGCGGGATCGGCATCGACCGATGCCTTGGCAGCCTCGAGGGCCTCGTCCAACCTGCGTTGTTCGATGAGCATGTTCGACCGTAGCACCAGGGCCCGGGCGTTGCCGGGCTCGCGGGCCAACACGTCGGCCAGGGCCGACGCCGCGTCCTCGGTGCGACCGAGGCGATAGAACCGCTCAGCCTGCGCGAGACGATCTTCGGGGTGGGCGGCGGGTTGCTCGTCGAGCGCGGGAGGCTCGTCGCGCTCGGCGGGCGCGGGCTGTTCGGGGGTGGGAACGCGCTCGGTCGCGGTCTCGACCGCGGTCGGCTCGGTTTGGGGGCGGAGCAGACCCGCCGCGAAACCGCCCGCCGCGGCCACCAGGATCACGGCCGCGACGACGCCGTACGGAAAGCGGCTCTGCGGGGGTGCATCGTTGTCGGCCCCGGACACGAGGGCGGGCGAGGCTTCGTCGTCGACCTCGTCGTCGTCTTGCGTGTCCGACTCCGATCGGCGGACGGCGGCACGCTCGAGGTAGATCCGCCGACGCTCGTCTCGACGCTGCCAGGGTCCGGATTCCTGCGCGGGAACGGTGATCTTCACGCCGATGGCGTCGGGTTCGTCGGGCTCGCGCGGACCGAAGGAGGGTCGCAGGCGGTCGACGGCGCCGTCGCCCTCCTCGTCCGTGGCGGCTCGCGCCGAATCTCGCGGGACTTCCGGTGGCGTGTCGAGCTCGACGGCGCCCGGCTCGGGTTTCGCCGCCGGCGGCTGCGGCTCGGCGTCGGTCGCCGGGTCGAAGCCGCCGTCTTCGCGACGGAGATTGCCGTGCGAGTCCCCGGCGAAGCGTGGAGGACGTTCGGGATCGGGCGCGGGGATGCTGCTGGTGTCGAACAGACCGCTCGCGCTCGCTCGGGGCACGCCCACCGGGGGGCTGACCTGGTTCGGCATCGGCTGGACGGCGAGATCCTTGGCGAGCGGCGGCGGCTTGAAGACGCCCACCGGCACCGGCTCGGCGGTGGTGTGGATCACAGGGATGGGCTCGGGCACCCCGTCGCCGCGTCGAGGCGCCGTGTCGGGAGCCTCCGTGGCCGGCGTCGGTTGCGGAGGCTCGACGGGCTGCGACGCGGGCGTGGACGCCCGAAGGCCTTCGACGTCGACGTCGAGTTCCTCCTCCTCCGCGTCGACCGAGGCGGACACCGGCCCGGGAGGGAGGTCGGGGGTGGTCTCGCCGCGGACGGGATCGGGGGTCGCTTCGGCATCGGCCGGTTCGATCGGATCGGGACCGTCACCCCCGGGAGCGGCCGGGCGCGACACGTCGACCGCGTCACCCTCGGCAGGCTCGGTGGGCGCCAGCCCCTCCTCGAACACATCGGTCTCACCCTCCTCGATCGCGCTCAGTCTCGATTGCAGCGCGTCGAGGAGTGGGTCGCCCTGCGCGTCGTCGGGCGCGGGCTCCAGCGACACCAGGCTCGACCCGAAGGCGGGTCGCGGCGCGGAGTCTTCGGGGATGCCGGGCATGAGGATGTCGACGAGGAAAATATCGGGCTCCGTGCCGTCGAGCGAGTTCTCATAGTTGCCGACCAATTGCGACCAACCGCAATGGCCGCGGGAGAATTCGTCGAGGCAGATGATGCGGCTGAGCGGATCAAAGCGGCTGAGGCGCGGATCGGCGCGCAGCTGCGGGAAGGGGGCGGGATAGGACGGCGGGGGTGGGAGCTCGGCGTCGGTGGGTTGCTCGAGCGGAGCTTCGGGCATGTCGGGGCCGGCGTAGGGCTCGCTCGTGGCCGGCGTCTCCCAGGCCTCGAGCTGAAGCGACGCGGGATCGTCGGTGTCCTCGTCGAGACCCTCGGTGGAGGGCGTCAAGAGACCCTCGAAGTAGAAGGTGGAGATGTTGGTGAGGACCTCGAGATCGTCCTGGCCGGAGTCGTCGACGACGTCGAGGATCGTGCGCCGCCCGTCGAAGCGACGCAAGAGCGCGAGCTGATCGCTGCCGAGATCGGCGCGTCGATCCTCGAGGGTCGCGGAGTCGACGGCGAGCACCGAATCGAGCGGTGGGAGCTGCTCCATCAGGCGGCCCCACTCGTCGACGCGGCGCATGCCTTCCATCAACAACGCCTGGGTGTTGGCCGTGATGAGCGGGCTGCGATTGATCTCCTTGAACTCGAGCTCGAACTCGCCGTTGCTCAGGCCCAAGAGGCGATAGATTGCGGCTTCCCCCTGCAGCCGCCCCATCTCGGCGTCGATGACCGCGCCGTCACGAAACCACGCGGTCGCCTCGCCGAGCTCGGTGACGAAGTGCATCACGCCGCTCTTGCGGCTGATCTCGATCGTCTGCAGGAGGTCGACGACGGCCATGTCCTGGAGGCGACCAGTGAACTTGGTGCGCGCATCCTTGCGTTCGAGACGCTCGTGCTGCTTGCGTTGCAGCAACATCGTCACGCGCGTGGTGATCTCTTTGATGTAGATGGGCTTGGTGAGGTAGTCCTCGACGCCCAGCTCCAGGCCGCGGACCTTGGCCTCGATAGACTTCTCGCTGGTGAGGAAGAGAAACGGGATCGATTTCCAGCGCGCGTGCTGCTTGACGGTCGTGCAGAAGGCGAAGCCGTCTTCACCGGGCAGCCGCGTGTCGGAGATGATCAGATCGGGCTCGGCGTGGGCGAGGAACTCGAGCGCTTTTTCCGCAGAGGCGGCCGACGTGATGGAGAAGCCGGCTTTGCGGAGGCTGACTTCGAGCACCCGACGATTGCGGGCATCCCCGTCGACGATCAGGAGGTTCTGGCGAGCCATGAGTCTCCCGAAAAGAGGGGGGGATCGGCGAGGGCGGCCGCTTTGATCTGCGCGGGAATCATGCAGGCGAACGGCCTGGCGTACGAGGCGCGGCGCTGCCGGTCTTGCTCACGCAACAGCACGTGTCGGCCCGGGCGCAGACGATAGCAACCCGCCCGCAACGCCAGCAAGTGAGGCCAAAGAGGGCAAACCCGCACGGAACGCGGATGGACTACCATGGCGGGGCGTGGTCCGGGAGGAGAGAGCGTCGGGGCGACCCAGCGCGTGGTCGAAGTTGCGAGCGGCGCCCGTGCTGGCAGCGGTCACGGCCGCATGCGTCGGGGTTTTCTTGACGACGCTGGGGCATTGCGTGGCGACGACACCCAGGATGCAGGGTCGGGTTGCGCTCGAGTCGTTGTGGAGCCTGGAGCAATGCTCGGCATCGCTCCGCATGGCGGGGGCCCTCAATCTCGCGGACGTATGGGTCCGGGGGAATTGGGGCGGGGTGCTGACGGCCGGCTGGGTGCACGGTTCGTGGCTTCATTTGATACTGAACATTTGGAGCTTATGGGTGGTGGGTGTGTGGGCCGAGGCGACGTGGGGACACGTGCGGACCGGACTGCTGTGGCTGCTCGGGAGCGTGGCGGGCTGTCTGGCGTCGTTGGCCTGGGCGGAGGCACCGATGGTCGTCGGCGCGTCTGCCGGCATCATGGCCCTGGCGGGTGCGTTGTGGGTCGCGCGACTGCTGGGACGCGGTGCGGTGCTCGAGCATCTGCGGCCCGTCTCGGCGCGGTCGCTGGGGACGGCGCTGCTTCTGCTGCTGGTGCTGGGTTTCGCAGTGCCGGTGATCGCCCAGGCAGGACATGTCGGGGGACTTGCGGTCGGCGTCGTGGTCGGGTGGGCCTGGGCGGTCCCGGGGGCTCGGGTGCGAGGGTGGATCGCAGCCGCAGTCGTTGGCGTGCTCGGGGGAGCGCTGGCGGGGGCTGGGCGCGCACCGACGTGGCGTCCGGCGTATCACGAGCTGTGCGGACATGCGCTGCTGGAGGAGGGTGAGCCCGAAGCCGCACTGGCGGCGTTCGAGCGAGCGCTGGCAGAGTCACCGGAAGACCCGATCCTGGCGAATGCGGTCGCCTATGCCCTGGCGGAAGCTGGTCTGGAGCTCGACCGGGCGCTGGACCTGGTGCAGCGAGCCCTGGCCGCCGAGCCGACGAACGCGGACTACCTGGACACATTGGGCTGGGTCGAATGCAAGCGCGGCAATACAGAGGTAGGGCTCGGGGCACTTGAGCGCGCTCGCGTGCACGCCGACCGGTTCATCCCGGAGATCGACCAGCATGTGGCCACCTGCGCGAAGGCAGGCGAGCCGCGGTAGGCCGGGGGGCGACGTGCTGAAGCGCTCTCGGATGGTTGTGTCGTAGCCGGGGATGTTTCACGTGGAACGTGAGTCCGGGTCCGCGTCCGAGCTCGGCTCCGAGTCGGTTTCCGCGTCCGCGTCCGCGTGCGGGTCCCGGTTCGGGTCCGGGTCCAGCTTCGGGGCCGCCTGCTCCCAGCCTGTTCGCGCGGCGGTGACATGCTCGGGCGCGGTAGACGCGGGGCGGACCACTTCCGAAGGTGAGGCCTCGCCCGCTCGAAGGGGCCTCGCGCGCGCGAAGGGGCCTCGCTCCCGTCCGAAGGTCGGGCCTCGCTCCCGTCCGAAGGTAAGGCCTCGCCCCTCAAGGTAGGGCCTCGCTCCCGTCCGGGGGCCTCGCTCCCGGCCGGAGTTAGGGGCTCACGGTGCGGCCTCGCCTCCCCGGTTGCGTAGGAGGGTAAGGTGCCGCGCCGCTCGGCGCTCGCTTTCGACGCTTGAGCTGGGGGGCGGGAGTGTTCCACGTGGAACGGCTCAGCCCAGGGGCTGCCGCCGGAACCTCCCAACGGGGGGCGGAGCAGGGGCCCACGCCACGGCGACGGAGCACTTCCGAAGGTAAGGTGCACCGGCCGGGGGGCGGAGTGCTTCCGAAGGTAAGGGGCCGCCACCACCACCCCGAAGGTAAGGGGCCGCCACCGCCGAAGGCAGAGGGGCCCACGCCACGGCGACGGAAACACTTCCGAAGGTAAGGTGCCCCCCTCGCGACGGAAACACTTCCGAAGGTAAGGTGCCCCCACTTCCCGAAGGTAAGGTGCCCCCACTTCCGGGGGGCGGAGTACTTCCGAAGGTAGAGGGGCCGCCAGCCGCCGAAGGTAAGGGGCCGCCCCGCCGAAGGTAAGGGGCCGCCAGGGGCCGCCCCGGCGAAGCCCCCACCGGCCGGGGGGCGGAGTACTTCCGAAGGTAAGGGGCCGCCCCAGGGGCCGCCCCGGCGAAGCCCCCACCGGCCGGGGGGCGGAGTACTTCCGAAG
>CAZYSW010000155.1:0-11335 GCA_964650105.1 uncultured Nannocystaceae bacterium | reverse complement strand
TCGTCGCCCACCACGCAGCCGGCGAGCGGCAGGGCGAGCACACCGAGAGTCAGGAAGTACTTGCTGATCTTGAACATGGAGACGTCTCTTCCTCAGTCTTGTTGGTCAGTCACATCGTCGCGATGAACGAGGGTCGGGATCCGACCCGAAGCTCGCAAGCCAAGTGCATGCGCCCGGAGGTATCGCGCATCCTCCAGAAAAACGCACGTTTGCGGACCGAACGCCCTCCCGCGTCCCGACGACGAGGAGAGGGGTCCGGGCGCGCCCGTGCACGTCTGCGACCGCACTCATGCCGGAAACAGTCATCCGGAGTCGTGCTCCGCCACGAACGGCGATCGTCGAAGGCCAAGACATGGTTAGGTCAAGATGCGAAGGCGGCGAAGACCACCCCGCGTGGCGTACATCTTTGTCGAGATCGGACGAGCGTGCCACCCCGAAAATCGCCGTAGCCGGTGCAAAACGGGATTCCGCGGGGCGATCTCGCGGGATACGGTGGTCGGACTCGACACGTCGATTCCGCGAAAACCTGTCAAAGCTAAGGGGAAGACGCAGCGGATCGAGGACGCGACCGCAACGAGAAGCGCGGGCGATCACCCGTACGTGACATGGATGTCATGGATCCAAGCCGACGGCCTGGACATCCGTCTCCGGCGTGACTCGAGCGGGCTCGGGTCGTCGTCGCCACGGTCGTCGTCCCGAAGAACGCCGATGTTCGGGGAGCGGACGCCGACATCCTCAGCCGCGAAAGGAGGCCGAAACGCAAAAACCCGCCCTGGACGGAGCGGGTTTGGTGGGGCGCCGGGTCGGGGTACCCGGCATGACCGTCGCGCGCGCTGGCGCTAGCGCTTGCTGAACTGGAAGCGGGCGCGTGCGCCCTTGCGACCGTACTTCTTGCGCTCCTTCTTGCGAGCATCGCGAGTCAGGTATCCCGCGTGCTTGAGGACGTCTCGGTACTCGTCGCTGACGCGAAGCAGGGCCCGCGCGATGCCCAGCCGCACCGCGGCGGCCTGCCCCGACAGCCCGCCACCTTTGGCGGTGCACCACACGTCGAACTTGTCGCGCGTGCCGGTGACCTGCATGGGTTGCTCCACGACCTTCATGTTCGTGGCGCGCGTCAGGTAGCGCTCCGCGTCACGCCGGTTGATCGTGATCTTGCCCTGGCCCTCCAGCAGCCAGACGCGGGCTACCGCGGTCTTGCGGCGTCCCGTCGCGTAGAACCTCATGTCGCTCGTCGCCATCGATCAGCTCGTTCAATCGCTCGGCTCAGGCCGATATCTTGTACTCACGGGGTTTCTGGGCGGCGTGGGGGTGTTCGGCGCCCGCGTACACCTTGAGCTTCTTGAAGGTCTTGCGCCCGATCGGGTTGCGGGGAAGCATGCGGCGGACCGCTTGCTTGATCACCTCCTCGGGCTTGCGCGCCAGCAGCTCGCGGGCGGTCTCTTCCTTCATGTGGCCGAGGTACCCGGTGAAGCGGTGGTAGAGCTTCTGATCGAGCTTGCGGCCGCTCAAGACCACTTTGTCCGCGTTGATGCAGACCACGAAGTCACCGGTGTCCACGTGGGGCGTGAAGATCGGCTTGTGCTTGCCGCGGAGCAAGGTGGCGATCTGGGTGGCGGCGCGGCCGACCGTCTGACCCTCGAGATCGATGATCCACCAGTCGCGCGGGACGTCGCCCGATTTCGGGTACATCGTGGCCATGGGGTGCGCAGACGTACGCTACGGCGGGTTCGGTGTCAAGGCGGCCCGCCTGTCCCGAAACGGCGTGTCGGCGCCGGCCTCCCACCGGTCGCCCGGAGGTCACACGCGCGTCGGCGAGCGGTCGGGAGGCTCTGCCCGTTCGGGCCGTGGACGTCCGTTCCGGCGCCGACTTCGACGCTGCGAGGATCCCGCAGCGCGCGTAGGACACCTCCGGGCCCGGTGTAGGCTGGGGCCTACGTTGTTCGCGAGGCACTGGGGCGGCCATACTCTCGGCACCTACCCGTGGTCGCCCCTGCAGCCTCAGCCCCGACCAAGGTCCTCGTCGCCGACGATTCCGAGGCGGAGCGCAATTCTGCGCGAAAAGCGCTCAGGGCCGCGGGCTACGAGGTGGTCGAGGCCGTCGACGGTCAGCACGCGCTCGAGGTGTTCGCCCGCGAGCGTCCCGACCTCGTCTTGCTCGACGTCGTCATGCCCCGCCTGACCGGGCTCGAAACGTGCCGAATTCTCAAGGCGAAGACGCAGTCGACGTACCTTCCCGTCATCATGGTCAGCACCCGCAACTCGGTGAACGCCCGCGTCGAGGGGCTTCGCAGCGGGGCCGACGACTACCTCGGCAAGCCCTACGACCACGAGGAGCTGCGCGCCCGTGTCGAGGCGCTCTTGCGAGCGCGACGCGTGCTCGGTGAAGGCGAGCGCGAAACCGCGAAGGCGGCCGGCCCGGCGACGTCCGACGAGGCGGCCTTCCGGCGGCGCATGGAGGAGGAGTTCCTCCGCGCCGAACGCTACAGCGACCCGCTGGCGTGCCTGCGGATCGAGGCCGATGGTTACCGCGCCATGCTCGAGCGCGACCCGAGCCACGCCGAGCAGATCATGGCCGACCTGCGCAAGGTGGTGGAGTCGAGCGTGCGCAAGGTCGACCTGGTGTTTCGCTCCGACGACGAGGGGTACGTCCTCATCCTGCCCAACACCCACTTCCCCGGCGCGCTCGCGGTCGCCGAACGGATCTGGCGAGACGCCCGGCGGATCCGCGTGCCGCTTTCGACCGGCGGCTCCGTCACCGTCAGCATCGGTGTGTCCTTCTACCCCAACAAGGACACGCACTCGCTCGAGGACCTCCTCCACCTGGTGGACGCGGCGCTGGAGCAGGCGCGCTCCGAGGGCGGCGGAAAGATTTGCCTGTACCAGCACCAGGGCTACCTCTACGCCCCGGAGTCCTGAGGCCCCATGCAGCGTGAGCCCATCGGTCCGGTTCGCGCCGTGGTCTTGTATCCCCGTGACGGTACGGCCGCGCGCGAGGCCGCGGTCGCGGCCGCGGGGTGGCTCGTCGGGCACGGCGTCCAGGTCTGGGTACCGCACGAGTTCATGGCGTCCGAGGGCGAGCACCTCCCCGAAAGGTGTCAGGCCGTCGATCCCGACGCGCTGCCCGATGGCATCGATCTCATGATCGCGCTCGGGGGAGACGGCACTCTCTTGCGCGCGGCTCGATGCGTCGCCGATCGGGGCATCCCGGTGATGGGCGTCAACTTGGGCACGCTCGGCTTCTTGTCGGCGTTCAACGCCTCGCAGGTGGTGGACGCCGCGCGCGCGGCCGCCGAGGGCAAGTTGGTCTGGGAATCGCGGCTGCGCATGAACGTGCAGGTGCGGCGCAGCGGCGGCGTGCTGTCGTCACAGACCGCCTGCAACGACGCGTACATCAAGCACCGCGAGCTCCCGCGCATGCTGCAGCTCGTCACCACCGTGGGCGGCCACAAGATGGCCGAGTACCGGGCCGATGGTCTCATCGTCTCCACTCCCATGGGATCGACGGCCTACAACCTCGCCGCCGGGGGGCCGATCGTGAACCCGGGCACCGATGCGTTCACCATCACGCCAATCTGTCCCCACAGCCTCACGCACCGCCCGGTGGTGACCAGCGCCAACGAATCGATCCGGATCACTTACGCCGGTCCGTCCGACGCCGGCACCGCGCTGCTGTCGGTCGACGGCCAGTGGAACGTGCTCCTGCAGGTCGGGGACGAGATCTCCATCACCAAGTCCGACCAGCCCCTCGAGCTCGTGCCTCCGTACGCCAGCGTGTTCGAGGTGCTCCGCCACAAGATGGGCTGGAGCGGCACCGTGATCCCCCACGCCTGAGCGACTTCGCCGCGCGGTGGTCCGTGGGGGCCCTCTCGGACGCGCCTCTGTCCCCGACGGCCGTACTCCGGCCTGCGCCGCTCCGGTATAAGGACTGTCCATGCTGTCGTACCTGCGAGTCCGCGGCCTCGCGCTGCTCGACGACGTCGCGCTCCAGTTCGCGCCGGGGATGAACGTGCTGACCGGAGAGACCGGCGCGGGCAAGTCGATCCTGGTCGAGGCCCTCTCGCTTCTGCGGGGCGCCCGGGGGCGGGGCGAGCTGGTGCGCGACGGGGCGGAGGCGGCGATCGTCGACGCCCAGTTCGATCCGGCCGGCCCGGTCGCGAAGAGGCTCGCGGCCCTGCTCGACGAGCACGGGCTCCCGCCCCCGGACGACGAGGGGCTCGTCGTGCAGCGCATCGTGCCGCGGTCGGGACGCGGGCGCACGTTCGTGCAGTCCACCTTGACCACGCAGGCCGTGCTGTCGTCGCTGGGCGAAGAGCTGCTCGACATCTGCAGCCAACACGAGCACCACTTCCTCACGCATCCCAGCCGCCACCTAGAAGTGCTCGACGCCTACGCCGAGCTCGAGGCCCGGGTCGAGGCCTATGCCGAGCGCTACCGGAGCTGGCGCGAGGCGGTGGCGAACCTCGATGACCTCCGCGAGCGCACCCGCGATCGCGCGCAGCGGGCCGATTCCCTCCGCTTTCAGCTCGCGGAGATCGACCGCGTCGCACCCGAGCCCGGCGAGTACGAGGCGCTGCGGCGCCGGCTCGTGCTCTTGCGCGACGCCCATCGATGGGCCGCCTTCGCTCGCGAGGCGCACGCCATTCTCTACGAGGACGACGACGCCATCGCGTCGCGCCTCGCGATGCTGGCCGACCGCGCGGCGGCGGGCACCGAAGGATCGGAGCAGCTCGCCCAGATCCAGGAGCAGCTCGTCGCGGCCCAGGTCGCCTGCGAGGAGGCGGCGCGCATGGCCTCGCGCTTCGCCGGCGAGCTGGAGTTCGAACCCGGCGATCTGGAGGCCGCCGAGGACCGCCTGCACGAACTCGAGGGCCTGCGCCGCAAGCATGGCGACCTCGATGCGTTGGCCGAGCGGCTCGAGCAGATGCGTGCCGAGCTCGAGGCCCTCGAGCACGCCGACGAGCACGTGGCCGCGCTCGAGGCCCGCACCCGCGAGCTCGAGCAGGCTTGCCTCGACGCCGCCGCCGATCTGCACGCCCGCCGCAAGAAGGCCGCCGAAGGCCTGGCGCGCGCGGTCGAGGCCGAGCTCACGGCCTTGCACATCCCGTCGGCACGCCTGGAGGTGAGCGTCCGAAGCCAGCCCGACGCGCTGGGGCCCCGGGGCAGCGATCACGTCGAGTTCCTGTTCTCCGCCAACCGAGGCGAGCCCGTCAGCCCGCTGCGTCGGGTCGCCTCGGGCGGCGAGCTGTCGCGCGTCCTCCTGGCGATCAAGGGCGTGCTGGCGACCGGTGATCGCGTGGAGACCTACGTCTTCGACGAGGTCGATGCGGGCGTCGGCGGTGCGGTAGCCGAAGCGATCGGTCGTCGCCTGCGGCGCGCCGCGGCTTCGCACCAGGTGCTGTGCATCACCCACCTGCCGCAGATCGCCGCCTTCGCCGACGCGCACTACCGCGTCGACAAGCACACCAAGAAGGGCCGCACCATCACCCGCGTCGTTCGTCTCTCCGACGAGGAGCGCATCGAGGAGCTGGCCCGCATGCTCGGCGGCGCCACCGTGACCAAGAGCGCCCGCGACCATGCCTCGGCCCTCATCGCCGCCGCCCATCGCAAGCCCAAACCCCGCCGCGCCTCGACGGCCGCCCGCCGCTGACCCGACGGATGGCCCCGCAACCCTTCGCACCGCCCGCGACGACGGGTCCCGGCGGCGCTCATCCCAGGCGGCGGGCGGTGAGGACGAAGGGGAGGCGCTCGATCTTGGCGAGGATGCGGACGAGCTGTTCGGCGTTCGAGATCTGCAGCGTCGTGTCGATGATCGCGGTGCCTTCGTTCTCTTCGGTGCGCGCCGACGTCGACGTGAGGTTGATGCCTTCGGTGGCGACCAGGTCGGCGATGTCCCGCAACAGGCCCTTGCGATCGTGGGCCGCGACGCGGATCTGAACCGGGTAGACGTGGCCGGGCCGGACTCCCCACGAAAGCGGCATCCACCGGTCGGGCTCGGACGGGTTTCTCGCGTTCGGGCAATCGGCGCGGTGGATGGTCACGCCGCGACCGCGCGTGATGAAACCGACGACTTCGTCACCCGGCACCGGATTGCAGCAGCGCGCAGGATGGCTCATCACGTCGTCGACGCCCGCGATGCTGACCGAGGCTGCGCCCTTGGTCACGGGCGTCGGGGTCGTCACGGCCGGCAGGGCGGGCGCAGAGCATTACGTGGCCGGCAGCTCGGGCGGCGCGTCCTTGCGCTCCGCCTCCAGAAGGCGCGACGCGATGCTCTGCGCGCTGATGTCTCCGAAGCCGACGGCGACCAGGAAATCATCCGGCGTCGCGTGCTTGGGATAGAACGCCGCCACGTCCTCGGGCCTCTTGCCTTCGATGCCCAGACGCTTGATCTCGCGGTCCACCAACTCGCGCCCCTGGGCCAGCGCCTGCTCTCGCCCTTGCTGCCGGAAATACTGCCGGATCTTCTGGCGGGCGCCGGAGGTACGGACCTGCCCCAGGTGGGGATTGAGCCAGTCGCGGCTCGGACCCCCCGTCTTCGCCGTGATGATCTCGACGCGCTGACCCGTCTTCAGGCGATAGTCCAGCGGCACGATCTGGCCGTCCACCTTCGCACCGCGGCAGCGATGTCCGACCTCGGTATGGATCCGGTAGGCGAAGTCGATCGGCGTCGACCCCTGCGGAAGATCCACGATCTGTCCGGTCGGCGTGAACACGTAGACCTGATCTTCGAAGATGTCTGTCTTGAGGGACTCGGCCAGCTCGTGCGGATCGGTGACCTCCTTTTGCCACTCCATGAGCTGGCGCAGCCAGTTGATCTTCTCGTCGAAGCGACGGTCGGCGCGTTTGGCCTCCTTGTAGCGCCAGTGGGCCGCGATCCCGAACTCGTTGTACTCGTGCATCTCCTGGGTGCGGATCTGGATCTCGAGCGGTTTGCCGTCCTCGTCGATCACCGCGGTGTGCAGCGAACGGTAGAAGTTCTCCTTGGGCTTGGCGATGTAGTCGTCGAACTCGCCCGCGATCGGCGTCCACAACCCGTGCACCAGCCCGAGCACCGCGTAACAGTCGGCGACCTCCTGCACGATGATGCGCACCGCATTGACGTCGTAGATCCGGTCGAAGTCCACGCCCTTGCGGCGCATCTTCTTGTAGATGCTGTAGATGTGCTTGGGGCGGCCCACCACCTTGGCCTCGATGCCCGCCGCGTCGAGCTCCGCCTGCAGGCGCGCCATCGTGCGCTCGATCGACTCGGTCCGCGCCGCCCGCTTCTGCGCCAGGTACTCCTTGATCTCGCGGTAGGTCTCGGTCTCCAGCTCGCGAAACGCCAGATCCTCGATCTCCCACTTGATCTGCCAGACGCCCAGACGGTTGGCGAGCGGCGCGTACACCTCGAGGCTCTCGCGCGCCAACCGTTTGCGCTCCTCCTGTGGCTGCCCGTCCAGTCGCCGCATCGTCTCCAGGCGCGCGCCGAGGGCGATCAACACCACGCGCACGTCCGACGCCATGGCCAGGAACATCTTGCGGAGGCTCTCGGCCTCTTCCTCCTCCAGGTGGTCCCACCGAATCGCGTCGAGCCGCTTGACGCCCTCGGTCAGCATGGCGACCTCGGGATCGATCTCCTCCGCGACCCACGAGGGCTCGAACTCGCCTCGGGCCACCAGGTCGTGCAGCACCCCGGCCGCCAGCGCGCGCGGATCGAGCCTCAGGTGCGCCAGGATCTCCCCGACCGCCACCCCGCGCTCCACCGCGCTCGCGTCGCCCCACCGGCGCTGCAGATGCTCGAGCGCACGTTCCAGCGGGCGGGCGGCGTCCGCCGAGTGCGTCCGGCGTGCCGACTCCAGGAGCGACTCGGCGCGATTCGGGATCTGCGTCGTCGTCGTCATCCTCCCGATGTCGCGTCCTCCGCGGCCGCGCACGGTGGTGTGTCGTCGGTCAAGTCGTCGAGGTAGCCGGGCGGCAACGCGACTTTCTGCGTCCCACCGGTCTTTCCTCGGGGCACGCGGACGGCCGTCGGAGGAAAACGCTCGTCTCGATCGAGCGTGTCGAGCAGCGTCTCCACCTCCGCCAAGGTCGTCAGCGGCATGAACTTCCGACGAAACTCGGCGCTGCCGCGAAAACCCTTGGTGTACCAGCCTCCGTGCTTGCGAAACATGCGAACTCCGATGCTCTCGCCGAACCATGCACACAGTCGGCGTACGTGCTCGCGCATCACGTCGACCACGGGCCCGAGCGCCGGCGGGTCGGGCGGCTCTCGCCCCTCGAACACCGCGGCGAGGTCCCGAAACAACCAGGGTCGACCCAGACAGCCTCGCCCGACGACGACCCCGTCGCATCCGGTCTGCCGCATCATTCGCAGAGCGTCCTCCGCCTCCCAGATGTCGCCGTTGCCGAGCACCGGGATCGTTCGCACCGCGTCCTTGAGCTCGGCGATCGCCTCCCAGCGAGCCTCGCCGTCGTACAGTTGCGCGGCTGTGCGCGCGTGCAAGGCCACCGCCGCACAACCCTCCTCCTCGGCGATGCGTCCGGCGTCGAGATGGGTCCGGTAGCGGTCGTCGATCCCGATCCGGAACTTGATCGTCACCGGGACGCCGCCGGCGGCCTTCACCGCGGCCCGCACGATGCGGCGCAGGAGGTTGGGCTTGACGGGGATCGCGGCGCCCCCTCCCTTGCTCGTCACCTTGCGCACCGGGCAGCCGAAGTTCATGTCGATGTGCTCGACCCGCCCCTCGTCGACCAGGCGCCGCACGGCCAGGCCGACGTAGTGGGGGTCCACGCCGTAGAGCTGCAGGCTGCGGGGGCGCTCGTCGGGGCCGAAGTCGGCCAGCTTGAGCGTCTTTCGGTTGCCCTCCACCAGGGGGCGGGCCGTGATCATCTCGCTGACGTACAGGCCCCGCTCCAGCGGCGGGTCGCTTTCGTCCCCCATCGCACCGAACTGCCGGCAGATGGCGCGGAACGGGTAGTTGGTCACCCCGGCCATCGGCGCGAGCACCACGGGCGGCCACACGCGCAAAGGGCCGATCGCAATCGGAGCGAATTCCCCCGGCCGTGCCGGAGGCACGTCGCGGTTGAGTGGGCTGCGATAGATCGGATCCATGAGCCGAGCGGCCGGCGACAGGTCCCTTAGCACGGAGTCTTCGCAGGTGGCGCGAGTGCTGGCGCCCCTCGGTGGAAACCGCGTCTTTCGAGGACGCCGTGCGCGTCGGCGCTGCTCGGGCGCGAGACGCCCCGGGCCGTCGGGGCTCGGGCCCGCCCCCGCACCGCCGATGGCCTCGTTTTTTGGGCGTCAGCGCGCGATCTGATAGCCCCCGATTTGGTGGGCACCCGTCGAAATGGAGGCGCCACCTCCCGCGGACGCGGACCGCGTCGACGCAGCCTCTCGACGCCGAAGAGGCGCAATCGCCGCGTTTCGGCCAAGAAGGCCGCGGCGCGGCGTCGTGCGCCTGCCGACCCCGCGAGCCGAAAGATCCGCAACCGCACGATCTTGCTGCTGGGGATCCTCGTGCTGGTCAACGCTTACGTGTTCGTGTGGCGCGAAGAAGGGGCGTTGACGGGCCTGGGCCTGCAAGCCGCAGCGATCGGGCAGAGCGGCGGACCGCTGCCTCCCGTCGCCGATCCGCCCGAGGAGGCGTGCGGCGGCGATCCGGTGCGCGTCTTCGAGGGCCTCGAGGATCTCGTGCACCTCGACACCACGCTGTCGGGGGCCTTCACCCTTCGCCTCGCGCTGCTGCACCTCGGCGTGAACGGAGAGGAGATCGATCGCATCGAGGCGGCCGTGCGCGACAAGGTCGATCTGGGCCTGCTCGGCGGTAGCGGAGCGCCGCTGCGCGTGGCGGCCGATCGCTTCGGCACCGTTCACGCGCTGGAGATCGAGCTGGCCGAGGGCCATCTGTTGCAGGCCTGTCGGAGCCAGGAGGGCGACGAGCTCTTCTCGGTCCGCAACATCCAGCACCCGCTGCGCAGCGACGTCGTCGTGGTGCCCCTGGAGCTGGGCAAGGACGCCGATCTCGCCGCCGCGGTCGACCAGGCTGGCGAAAAGCCCGAGCTCGCCGCCCTAATCGCGCGCACGCTCGCCGCGGACCTCGACCTCCGGGAGCAGTCTCGGCCGGGCGACAAGCTGCAGGTGATGGTCGAAAAGCGCTGGCTCGGCCGACGCTTCCACCGCTACGGCGCGATTCTGGCCATCCGCTTCCGAGGGACCGCGGGCCGCTTCGCGTACTACCGCTACAAGCCCGAAGGTGGCGACGCCGCCTTCTTCGACGACGAGGGGCAGCCCATGCGGCGGGCCCGCTTGCGTTCGCCGGTGGGCTGGCACCGCGTCGATCCGGAGGCGCGGGGCCTGCTCGCGCCCTCGGTCGAGGTCGTGGAAGGACGCCTGGGCGTCGTGTATCGGCTGCCCGAGGGCGCCCCCATCGTCGCGCTGGGCGACGGGATGGTGCGCAACGCCGACCGGACCCTGGAAGAGGGCAACTTCCTCGACCTGGAGCTCGAGGATGGCACGATCGTCCGCTACGCCCACCTGATGCGGACGATCGGCGAGCTGACCCCCGGCACGGCGGTTCGGCAGGGGCAAGTCGTCGCGCTCGCCGGCCACAGCGGACGCACCCCGTACGATCGCCTGCGGCTCGAGATGTGGGCGGACGTCGACGGGACCATGCAGACGATCGACCCCATGCGGCCGGGGAACGCCGACGCCGAGGTCTCTCCTTCGGCCTCTCCGATCCTCGAGGCCCAGCGCGCGCAGTTCGAAAAGGACATTGCTCCCTGGCGCCGAGCCCTGCGGCTGGCCGCGCAGTAGAGCTCTGCCTCGCGTCGTCCACCGCATCGTGTCGACGGCAAGGCCCGGCCCGGCGACGGCACGACACAGGCGGGACGCGGTCGAGGTGCGCATTCGTCGGCGAACGGGGCCCGTGCCGGTGGACGCCGCGTCGCATTCTGCCCCGGGGTCGTTTCACCCCCACCGCGGCCATTGGTGCTTCACCGCAGTGCCCTCGCCCAGCGGGCCGACGATCGCCGGTAGGAGCACGCCGCACCTGACCGATCTCGACCATCCCTGTTACGATGAAGGCGAGATGCGACCGCGTGGCCATGGACTCTCCTTGATCGTGACCTCGGCCTTGATCGCATGCGGACAGGACGACGGCCGCAGCGACGGGACCGCCTCGGCCAGTGGCTCGGCCACCGAGGGGGCGACCCTCGGCGGGACGGCGGAAAGCGCCACCGAGGGGGGATCGCAAGGCGGCACCGAGTCCGATTCGCAGGGCCCGGATCGGTGGGCGACACCGAGAGCTCCGGACCCGGCCTCGACTCGACCAGCGAAGGCCCCAAGTTCGACGTGGGCATG
>CAZYSW010000154.1:0-11361 GCA_964650105.1 uncultured Nannocystaceae bacterium | reverse complement strand
ATGGGTCGCACCACGGTCCCGCGTGCGAGAGGTGGGCGCCCATCACCCACGTCTGCGACGACGTGCCGCTCCGATGTTCTAAACCACACACCGGCGACACGCCACGCACTTTCTGCGCCTCCGTCGACACCCGCGCATTTCGGCTCCCGCCCGAGGGGCAAGGAGGATCACCGTCGCCGGAGGGCCTGATCGAGCAAGGCGAACAGAACGGCGCTCGGTCGGGCAAGCGCTCGCGGCCCGGTCACCACCGGCCCACGGTGATCTGCCCGCTGATCCCATTGAACACGTGCCGGTCTTGGAGGAAGGCGAGATCCCACCCCACGCCGATCCCCAAAAACAGCTCCTTGGGCAGCGGGATCAGCCCCATGAGCTTGAAGGGCAATGCGAGGCCCGCGTATCGCTTCCAGCCGCCGTCCGGATCCTGTAGGGCGGTGAAGCCCGCACCGATCCCCGGAATGAACGCAATGTACTTCCGCTTGATGCGAAATGCCGCGGCGACGTGGCCATAGTGGCCGTTGGTGGGGCGGTCGAGCCCGTGCGCCCCCACCATGCCGCCCAGCAGCAAATACAAACCGTGGCGCTCGCTGAAGTTGACACCGACGCCGAGGTCGAGGGCATAAGTCGCCGCTCCATCGCCGAATCGATTGCGTCGGTACCAGTGCGCGTAGGCGACACCGTGGGAGGTGAACAAGCCCAGGCGGTGTCGGGGCTTGTTGTCCTCGGCCTCGCCGTCCTTCTCGTCTTTGTCCGTCGTGGTCGCCGGCTGTGCCGCCGGGGTGGTTGCCGCCGGCGGGGCCGGGGTCGCTTCGCGTAGCTTGAGGCTCGACACCTCCGCCCTGCGAACGGTCGTGACGTTGCCGGTGTCGTCGACCAGAACGGCTTCGTCTTCGGTGATCGAGACGAGCTTCCCGGAGATCTCTCCGGATCCGGTCTGGACGATCACGTTCCGGTCGAGCATGGCCTTCCAGGCCGCGTCGGCGACTCTCGGCTGGGGTGGAAGGGTGAGCGCGGCCGTCGGGCTCGGCTCCGCCGGCGGGACCTCGGTCGGTGCAACCTCGTGACCCGGCATGGGGCTCTGCGGGGGAGCGTCGGCGATCGGCGGGGTCTGTACGGGCGGAGCAGGAGACGGCGTCGGCTGGGCCGGTGGCTCGGCCGGGGCCGTCGGCGCGGGAGGAGGGGGAGACGGGGTCGGCTGGATCGGAGGATCGCCGGGCGGTCGAGCCGGGCTCGTCGGCTGGGCCACGGGCGGGGTCGGTTGGGCGGAGGGTGGGGCTGGTTGAGCGGGAGGCGGGCTCGGCTGGGCCGGCGGTGGGGACGGTTGGGTCGGCGCAGCGGGAGGCGGGCTCGGCTGCTCCGGAGGTGGGGCGGTCGGGGGGCTCGGCTGCTCCGGCGACGGGGTTGGCTGAGCGGGAGGCGGTGCGGTCCGTGACGTGGCCGGTGGCGTCGGCTCGGTGGGCTGCGATCCCGCGGGCACACGCGGCTCGGCGGGCTCGAGCACGTGTCCGCGAACGCCGGTCGTCGAATCGGGGCCCGCCAGCGACCCCTCGGCCGTCGTCGGGCCGAGGAGTAGCGCGCAGATCAGCGGACTGGCGATGCCCATACGCTCGACATGCTGACGCACAGTGCGGAGTCTGCATGACTCCCTCCATGAGGGGCAAACGCCGTGTGACGAATCGTCGCGACCGGACGCGATTGCCTGTGCAGGGGCCTCTCTTCGAGACGGCGACTTCGAGGGTCGAGGGCCAAACCGGCACCGAAACGTCCCGCAAGGCGATCACACCGTGCCGCCCACGCGGGCTGCGTGGCTCGACGCGCGAACGATGCCGCTTGGGTCTCGCGCCAGCCAACGCTGGCCGCTGACGGCGTTCTCACCCCACGCGTCGTCGTCCATCGTCGGCACAGGCTCGATTCGGCCCTGCACGCAGCGGTTTCGGGCCGCGTCGCACCGGCACACCGGTGCTGTCGACCGCCCGGCGGTCTGCGACGGAAATCCATGGCGTCGACCGACGGGGAGCGTCGGTGCCCCGCGCGCACTTCGCTTGTGTCCAGACCCCGTCGCCCATGTCGCGCAGGCGCCGAACCCTTCGGGCGCACAACGCCGGCCAGCCGCGAAGGCTCCAACCTTTCGGACCACGACGTGAGTCGGCGCGATCGTCGGCTCCCGGGCGCGCTCGGCCCCCCCAGCGGTCGGGGCGCCTCACCCCGACCGGGCCGGGGACGGTACGCTCGTCGGTCACCCCGCTGCGCAACGACGAGGCCGTGAACCGACCGTCGACACGGCCACGGCTCGAGCCGGCCACGCTGCCGAAGCCCGCCCCCGTGCCGCGTGGACCGAACATCGGCGAAGAGCCGTGTCCCCGCTTCGTGGTAGCTTGCGGATACGATCCCGTGACCTGGGCGGTGGAGATCGTGGACCCCTATCGGGGCGGCGTCCGCATCCCGGCGTCGGGCGACACCGTGACCTACGAGCGATCGAGGGGTGCGGTATTGCCGGGCGTCCCGATCCACGACGCCGATTTCGTGGTGGTTCGGCCGAGCGCGCCGCACCGCGAGAGGTAGCGATGGCGAACCTCATCGTGGTCAGCGAGCCCGAGGACTGGCCCATACGGCCGCAGGGCTGCGAAGTGACCACCGCCCGCGAGTACCTGACGAATCCGACCTATGCCGAGCACCCACGGATGCGGGTGATCAACTTGTGTCGCTCGCACCGTTACCAGAAGGCCGGCTATTACGTGTCGCTCATGGCGGCGGCGCGCGGCCACAAGCCGATGCCGCCGCTGGCGACCATCCAGGAGCTGAAATCCGCCACCATCGTGCGGATGGTGAGCGAGGAGCTCTCGCGCGTGTTGGAGACCTCCTTGGGCACGAGCTTGGAGAGCCCGGTGCTTCTCGACGTGCTGTGCGGACGGGATCCTTCCGGACGGTTCGAGCGCCTCGCGGCCGCGCTGTTCAAGCGGTTGCCCGTCCCCTCCATGCGCTTCGTGTTCACCACCGCGGGTCGGCATCGCCGCTGGCAGATCTCCTCGTGCAACTACCTGCCCCCGAACCGGCTGGTCCCCGAGCATCGGGAGTTCCTGGGACACGCCCTGGAGGCGTATCTTGGGGGAAAGCCCCGGGAGTACAAGCCCAAGCAGGCCGCCTACGACCTGGCGATCTTGCGGGACGACGACGATCTCGAGCCACCTTCCGACGAGCTGGCGATCCGGAAGTTCGTACGCGCCGCCGAAGCGGTCGGACTCGCCGTCGAGATCATGGACAAGAACGATTTCGGCGCGATTCCGCAATTCGACGCTCTGTTCATCCGCGAGACGACCGCCGTCAACCACCGCACCTACCGCTTCGCGCAGAGGGCCGCGGCGGAGGGACTGGTGGTCATCGACGATCCGGAATCGATCCTCCGGTGCACCAACAAGGTCTTCCTCGCCGAAATGCTCGCGCGCTACGAGATCCCGGCGCCCCCCACCGCCATCTTGCACCGGGCCAACGTCAAGGAAGTCTTGGCCAAGCTCGGCGTGCCCGTGATCCTCAAGCAGCCCGACAGCTCGTTCTCACAGGGTGTGGTCAAGGCCTCCACCGTCCAAGAGTTCGAGACCAAGGTCGCCGAGCTGCTCAAGCGCTCGGAGCTGATCATCGCGCAGGCCTTCATGCCCACCGAGTTCGACTGGCGCATCGGCGTGCTCGGCCGGCGCCCCCTGTACGCCTGCAAGTACTTCATGGCCGCGCGGCACTGGCAGATCATCCGGCGAGGAGACGGACCGGGCCAGCGCCAAGACGAGGGGAACTCTGAGGCGGTACCGCTGGGCCAGGTCCCACGGGCGGTGGTGGAAAGCGCGCTGCGAGCGGCAAACCTCATGGGCGACGGCCTGTACGGCGTGGACGTGAAGGAGATCGACGGCCGGGCTTTCGTCATCGAGGTCAACGACAACCCGAGCATCGACTCGGGCTACGAGGACGCCCTCTTGGGCCAGGATCTATACCTGGGGATCATGAGGGAGTTTCGGCGTCGGCTCGACGCGCGTCGGGGAGTGAAGGTTCCTCCATGACGGCGAAGAAGCTGTCGCTCTTCGAAGGATTCGGTATCGAGCTCGAGTACATGATCGTGGATCGGGAGCGGCTCGACGTGTTGCCGGCGGCCGACCGCGTGCTCGAGCGGGAAGCCGGCGCCCCGGTTCACGAGGTGGAGGTCGGCCCCGTCGCCTGGTCCAACGAGCTGGTCGCACACGTCATCGAGATCAAGACCAATGGTCCGATCGCAGCCATCGACGACCGCGCGGCCGGGGATCTCCTAGCCTCGGTGCGTCGGATCGACGCCCTGTTGGGAGATCTCGGCGGGCGCCTGTTGCCGACGGCGATGCACCCCACGATGGACCCGCGCCGCGAGACTCGGCTGTGGCCGCACGAAAATCGACCGATCTATGCGGCGTACGATCGGATCTTCGGGTGTCGCGGTCACGGGTGGTCGAACCTCCAGAGCTGTCACCTCAACCTACCCTTCGGCAACGACCAGGAGTTCGGGAAGTTGCATGCGGCCATCCGACCGATCCTGGCGTTGCTCCCCGCTCTGGCCGCGAGCTCGCCGATCGTCGAAGGGCGGTTGACGGGGAAGCTGGACACGCGGCTGGCGGTCTATGCCCTCAACCAGCGAAAGCTGCCGTCGATCGGCGGTCGGATCATTCCCGAACGGGTGTACGACGAAAAGGGGTATCGCAGGTCGATCCTGCAGCCCATGTTCGCCGACATCGCTCCCGTGGATCCCGAGGGGCTGTTGCAGCACGAGTGGCTCAACTCCCGTGGTGCGATCGCGCGCTTCGAACGGGACGCCATCGAGATGCGACTGCTCGACGTGCAGGAGACACCACGCGCCGATTTGGCGATCGCGTGGTTGGTCAGCACCTGTGTCGAGGCGCTCGTGCGGGAGCGATGGGTGAGTCAGTCGGAGCTGCGCGAGCTGGACGAGCATCGGCTTCGCTGGGTGCTCGACGCGACGACGGAGCTGGGGGAGCGGGCGGTGGTGGGATACGTTCCGCTGCTTCGGGCCGTCGGGGTGCAAACCGACCGTGCATCCGCCGGCGAGGTGTGGGCACATCTTCGTGCGGCACTGCTGCCCGCCGGCGGCGCGCCGGGCCTGACGCGCGCGCTCGATCTCATCGGCCGCGCAGGACCACTGGCGCGGCGGATGCTCACCGCGCTGGGACCCGAACCGAGCCGATCCCGCATCGTCGAGGTCTACCTTCGGTTGGCGGATTGCCTCGTCTCCGACGCTCTGTTCGAGCCGTGAGCGACGTCGGGTCGCCAGCGGGGAGGCGCTCTCGTTGCGGAGCTCTCGCCCCCGGCATCGAAAACCGCAGGACGCCCACGCGCGACGAGCCATGCCGCACGGAAGAACCGTGCGGACACCGCAGGGTTTGCGCGACCGCGGGGATTGCGTCGCCGCAGCCACGACCCCACCTTTCGACCGCGGGGGACCAGCAACACCTTCGGGAAGAGAGGCCTCATGAAATGGGCGTGGCGAATCGGCAAGGTGGCGGGGATCGACGTCAAGATCCACGTGACGCTGCTCGGGCTGCTCGTGTGGGTCGGCTGGTCCCAGTACGTGCTCGACCGAAGCTGGGCGGCGGCCCTCGGCGCCGTGGCCTTCGTCTCCTTGGTGTTCGCCATCATCGTCCTCCACGAGCTGGGGCACGCACTGACCGCTCGCCACTTCGGCGTGCGGACGCGGGACATCACGCTCCTTCCGATTGGGGGTGTCGCAGCGCTCGAACGCATGCCCGAGGATCCCCGCCAGGAGTTTCTGGTGGCGGTGGCCGGGCCGGCCGTGAACGTGGGGCTCGCCCTGCTTCTGGCCGCGGGGCACTGGATGGCGGGCATGCCTGTGGCGCCTTCCGATCTCACCACCCCCGGTGCGTCGTGGCTCACGCAACTTCTGTGGCTCAACGTCGCGCTGGCGCTCTTCAACCTCCTCCCCGCCTTTCCCATGGACGGAGGCCGCGCGCTTCGAGCGCTTTTGGCGCTGCGCCTCGGCAACCTCCGCGCCACGCAGCTCGCCGCGACGCTCGGGCAAGGGATGGCGCTTCTGCTCGGTCTGGTCGGGCTGTTCGCGAACCCACTTCTGATGTTCATCGCCCTGTTCGTGTGGCTGGGGGCGTCGGGTGAAGCCAAGATGGCCCAGATCCAGTCCGCCTTGGAGGGGATCGCGGTCGAAGACGTGATGGTGCGAAACGTGGCGATGGTTTATCCGCACGACACGCTGCAGGTCCCGCTCGATTGGGCGCTCCAGGGCTTCCAGCAAGACTTCCCGGTGGTGGAAGGCACGCGCGTGGTCGGGATGCTCTGCAGGGAGGATCTGATCCGGGGCCTGTCCACGTACGGCCCGGCGGCGCCCGTCGCAGGCGTGATGCGTCGAGACTTCAAGGTTGCGCGCGCCCACGACATGGTCGAGTCGACGCTCGCGTCGCTCCAGGCCGGCGACGGTCGGTGCATGCCCGTGGTGGACCGTCATGGACAGCTCCTCGGGCTCGTCACCATCGACAACATCGGAGAGCTGATCCTCGTTCGCTCGGCCATGCAGCGCCGCGCGAACGAGGCCGCGGGCGTGCCGTGGTTGCACGCACACGGCCCCGCCGTGCTGCCTCGGTGACCCGGGTCGCGCCGCCTCGGTGACCCGGGTCGCGCCGCCTCAGAGCCGGGACGCGGGCCCCGAGCCCTGGTCCAGATCACCGTAGGTGTCGACCTCCAGGCCGAACGCCTGGCAGATGGAGACGAGCACGCGGTGGTGATGCAGCTCCCAGCTCTTCGGATCGGTCACGTTGGGGTCGGCGGGTTGACCGTAGCGGAGGTAGCGTCCCGTGGTGAACGCGAAGTTCCCTCCGCCCGCCAGCATGAAGGGCGTGCGCCCCATCAGGTGCGTCTTCCCGGGCTTGGCGTAGGTGACACCGTTGGCGATCTCGTTGCTCCACACGACCAGCGTGTTGTCGAGCAACGTCCCGTCGCCCTCGGGAATGCTCGAGAGGCGCTCGAGGAGGTACGCGACCTGTTCGGCGTACCAGCGATCGATGACCTCCATCTGGGCCATCGCCGTCTTGTCGTGGTTGTCGGCGATGCGGTGGGAAAGATCGTGGTGCGGGGATCCGTTGAAGCTCTGCAGCGTGTTGGCCCAACCGTACTGGATGCTGCCGACCCGCGTGAGGTCGCAGGAAAACGCCATCACGATGTTGTCGATCTGGGCCTTGCTGGTGATGGTATCCAGCTTGCCCGTGATCCCGTCCTCCAGCTCCGGTGGCGTACACATGGCGCCGTCGTAGTCGAGCCGCTTCTCCATCGCCCGAAGGCCCTCGAGATGAGCCTCGAGCTTGAGGCGATCGCTCTTCGACACGCGGTCGAGCGTGCGCTCGAGGTCGCCGATGGCCAAGTCGATGACGCTTCGTCGCTGCGCTTGGAGCCGCTCGAGCTCCTCCTTCGCCGCCGGGTCCTCGGTTACGCCCGCAAAGAGGAGGTTGAACGCCGCGACCGGGTTCTGCTCGGGCGCCAGCGGCTTGGCCGGTCCGGCGTAGATCATGCGGTTGCCGTAGAAGGATTCACCCGCTCGCACGCCGAGCTGAATCGATCGGAACGGAGTATCGTTTCCGATGACCTTGGCGATGCTCTGATCGATCGACGTTCCTCCGCTCCAGTCCTCGCCTCCCGTAGAGATGTTGCGGCTCCCGGTCCAAAGCATGGTGATGCCCTTGCGGTGCTCGTTGCCGGGGCCACCGTTCTGGTCGTAGCGCTGGCCGTACTTGTAGACCCCGTCGAGGAAGATGAGCTGGTCCTGATACGGCTGCAGCGATGCCAGGTTGGCGCCGAGAGTCCAACTCTTTTCGGTCCCCTGGGGCCACCAGTTCTCCGGAATGGTGCCGTTGGGCTGGAAGAGGAGAAGGAGTCGTCGCGGATACTCCGAAGGCGCAGCCTCGCTGCGCAGGGGAAGGAAGGGGGTGGCCGCGGTGAGGAGCCCCAGTCCTCCCGCACCGCGGATGAACGTCCTTCGGGTCAGCTTGTCTCTGGTCATTCGGCTCTCCGGTAGCGAAAGGCGTCACTGGTCACCAGCGCGACCAGCATCTGTCGAACATCGCCGTCCGAGCTCTCCAGCGCGTCGGCGACCACCGCGTGGCTGCAGGCATCGAGCTCTTCGTCGTGCTTTCGCCCCAGCGCGAAGCGGAACCATTGGGTGGCGACGCAAGCCTTCACGTCGTCGCTCACGGCGAGCCGGCCGGCGAGATCGGGGACCCCGTCGATCGGTCCGTCGACGTCCGTGCCGGTGAGCTCACCCGTGGAGTCGATCTCGAACTTGCCGTCCTTGTCGCGCCAACGTCCGACGCCGTCGTAGTGCTCGAATGTGAACCCGATGGGATCGATCAGGTTGTGGCAACCGGCGCACGCGGGGTTCTCTCGGTGCTGCCGCAGCAGCTCTTGCTCGCTCACGTCGGGGTCGGGCTCGGGCAGGGTGTTGTTCACGTCGGGGGGCGGAGGCGGCATCTCGTGACACAGCAGGTTCTCCCTGACCAACAGGCCACGGTGCACCGGAGAGGTCCGGTTGCGATGCGCGAACGCAGCCAGGACGCCCGCGTGCGTGAGCAGACCGCTGCGCTGGCCTTCCGGGAAGTCCACGCGTCCATCCTCGTGGGCCCACGAAGGATCGATGCCGTAGACCTCGAACAGACGACCGGTCGGGAATCCGTACTCCGCAGTCAGCAGAGTCTCGAGCCGTCCATCGTCCTCGTGGAACACGTACTCGACGAAGCGCGCCAGTTCGTCGACCATGGCGCCTTTGAGATCTTCGTCGAACCCCTCGAAGTACCCGGGGTCCTTCTCCGCCCCCTCCAGCTTCGGGAGCCCGAGCCACTGCTGGTGAAAGCTGACCAGCGCGGCCGTGGATCGTTCGCTGTCCAGGAGGCGCAACGCCTGGGCCGCGAGCACGTCGCGGTCTCGAAGCACGCCCTCGGCGGCGAGGGCGAACAACTCGTCGTCGGGCATGGTGTTGGTGAGCAGGTACGAGAGGCGACTCGCGAGCTCGTAGTCGTCGAGCTCGACGACGGGCCCGTCTCCCGGTTCCCCCAACTCGAGGAGGTACAGAAAGTTGGGCGATTGCAGCGCCGCCTGGATGACCAGCCGGATCCCTTCCGGGAAGCCACCGTCGGCGGCGCCGTGTTCGTACACGTCGAGCAGCGCTTCGGCCTCCTCCGGGTGCAGCGGCCGGCGATAGGCCCGGGCCCCGAACGTGGTCACGAACTCGGCTGCGCACGCGGACGGGTCCGGCTCGGGATCGCAGGGCAGCAGCGCGTCGAGGTTCGAGAGCGCCGACGTGGCGAGCTGCTCGGCGGCGTCGCGATACTTCTCGAGCTGCAGTTCCGTGACGGGTACGGTCGAGTTGGATGCGAACGGCCCGACGCGATCGTCCGGGACGAAGCCCACGGTCACCGAGGTCTGCAGCCCCAGGAGGTCGCGGACGGTGTTCTCGTACTGCTCCCGCGTGAGCCGGCGGAGCAAGGTGGATCCTACATTCGGCCGTTCGGCGCAGCGGGGGTCCCACTCGGCCTGGAACCCAGGGCTTCCGGGGTCGCCATCGCTCGCTCCCCCTTCGGAACCGGTCCCGGAGTTGTCGTCTGCCTCACGACCGAGACCGCTGTAGCAACCGGCCACCAAGCATGCGACCAGGCTCACACATGACCACAAACAGCAGGGATTGTTGGGGTTTTTGACTGTCCTGTGCACGGGCGTTTCCGAGCTCAGGACGCTATCACCGAATCTCCCATCAGTACCGTGGTTAATAAGTAATTTCGGCTACGGCGGCATCATCGCACAATGGTCGCACTTTCGACTTTCGAATTAGCGCGAAACCGCTCCCACACCGGGTCCAGACCCGGAATTCGCGCATCGAAGATCAACCAAGACGCGGGGCCGCCATGAAGGCCTGTGTCCGACCTTTTTTTCGCGGTGTCGCCGGCGCCGAGCCCCGCCGACGTCACGGCGCGCCCAACATCAACGCGACGTTGGTGCCGCCGAAGCCGAACGAGTTGGACAGCGCGTGCTCGAAACGAAGCTTCGTCGGGCGCAACACGGGCGGGTAGTCGACCAACTCGGGATCGAGAGGCTCGGCATGGATCGCCGGCGCCACGAACCCCTCTCGCATCATGACCGCGGTGAGGATGGCCTCGATCACCCCCGCGGCCGAGACCGTGTGTCCCGTGTACGCCTTGGTCGACGAATACGGCACGAGCCTGTTGTCCAGGACCTGTCGCAACGCCCCGACCTCACTGACGTCCCCGACGGGGGTCGACGTGCCGTGCGTGTTGACGTAGCCGAGGGCCGATGGGTCGACGCCGGCATGGGAGAACGCCCGCCTCATGGCCTGCAACGCGCCGTCCTTGGACGGCGCGACCATCTCCCCTTCCCCGTCCGAGCTCATGCCGTAGCCCTCGATCACGGCGAGGATGTCGGCGCCGCGGGCCTCGGCGTGGGCTCGGGTCTCGAGCACGACGATCCCGGCACCCTCGCCGAACACGAAGCCGGCGCGATCGGCCGCGTAGGGTCGTGACGCTCGCTCCGGGCGTTCGTTGTCCTGATCGTTGTACGCCCGCATGCTGTCGAAGCCGGCGTAGAAGTGGGGATCCGCGACCTCGCAGCCGCCGGCCAGCGCACAGTCGGCGTGGCCGTGCTCGATCAGCATCGCGGCCAGAAGGACGTTCCATGCCCCGCCGGCGCAAGCGGCTGCCGCACTCACCGACGGCCCCGTGGTGCGCAGCACGTTGACGAGGTTCGCCGACACGGTGGAGGCCATCAGCCGGGGGATCACCGTGGGCAGGATCTTCTTGGCATCGCCCGTCTGCTGCAGTCGCGCCTGCATCGAGATGTGCGTCTCGACGTCACCCGTACCGCTCCCCACCACGACGGCGAGGTCCCTGCGCTCGAGACCGCTGTGCGCCAGCGCCGTGCGTGCCGCCTGGAGCGCCAGGCGTGCCGCGCGTCCGAGGAAGCGGCCCTGGGCCTTCTTCACCTCGAGCGCCCCGTCGCTGACGTCCCCGGGGTACAGACCGATGATCTGGCAACGGGACTGCATCTGGACGGCCGGCTCCCAGCGTACGAAGGGGCCGCCGCGCCCCTCCTGGAGGGCCGCTGTGATCTCGCGGAGATCGTCACCGAGATTGCAGCACACGCCGGCGCCGGTGATCACGACTTGCCGCTTGGGGTCGCGCATGGGCTTCCGCTTACCACAGGGCTCGTGGGCTGGCAGAGCGTTCGAAGGGCTTGCGCGAGGAGGCCCCTCACGGCGGCGGGCCGGCCGGTTCGGGGGTGACGAACCGCGTACGATCCGATGTCCGAGGGTCG
>CAZYSW010000153.1:0-11365 GCA_964650105.1 uncultured Nannocystaceae bacterium | reverse complement strand
CGGGATGTGCAGGTAACGCGCGATGTCGAAGCCGGCGATGAGCGTTCCGGCCGCGTAGGTGAGCACCAGGAAGGTCCCCGCGGCGATGATCACCGGGCCGATGGCCAGCCCGTCGAGCCCGTCGGTCAGGTTCACGGCATTGGAGGCGCCCACGATCACCAGCGTGCCGAAGGCGATGTAGAGCGCCTCCGGGAGCTCGATGCGATAGCGGTAGAAGTCGAGCAGGGGTACGGCCAGCCGATACCGGATGTTCTCCGGCATCAAGTCGCCGCCGTACAGGCACATGACGACCGCCCCGGCGATCACGAACTGCAGCAAGAACTTGACCTTGGCCGGCATGCCGCCCGAGTGGCGCTTGCGGACCTTGAGGAAGTCGTCGATGAACCCGACCACGCCGTAGCCCGCCGTCGTGAGGCTGGCCAGCAGCACGTACGGGTTGCGCATGTCGGCCCACAAGATGGTGGGGATGATGAGGGTGAAGAGGATGAGGCTCCCCCCCATGGTGGGCGTCCCGCGCTTGGAGAAGTGCGACTGCGGCCCGTCGTCACGAACGACCTGACCGAGCTGGATCCGCTGCAGCGCCCGGATGAACCACGGGTACAAAAACAGCGACAGCAACAAGGCCGTCAGCGTCGCCGCGATGATGCGCGTCGACGTGTAGCGCAGGACGTTGAGCCAGCTCAGAGCGGCGTACTCGGTGCTGAGCGGAAAAAGGAGCGTGTACAGCAATGTCGGCCCCGCTGATGAGCTGCGTCGACGCGGTCGCGAAACTCACATCGTTGGTCTATCAAGTGGCACAACCGGACCGGCGTGTGCAAGTCGGCGGCAATCTCGGCGCCGTCAGTGGAGGAGCCAGTCGAGCCATGCCTGCGGAAGTTGCTCTTCGCCGAGCTGGAAGACCCTGGGGGTCAGCCACTTGGGTCGCGACGGCACCGAGCGCAGCGGCATCCCGCACTGCTCGGGCGTCGATCGGCCCTTGCGTCGATTGCAGTCGACGCACGCGGTGACCACGTTCTTCCAGGTCGTCTTGCCGCCGCGCGAGCGGGTGATCACGTGGTCGAGCGTCAGCTCGCGCGGACCGCACTTCTTGCCGCAGTACTGGCATTGGTGCCGGTCTCGCAGGTAGACGTTCTCGCGTGAGAAGCGCACGTACAGCGGTCGGGCGCGGACCTGTCGGAGCAACCGGACCACGGCGGGCGCGGGGTAGGTGCGGGACACGGTGGGGATCTCCCACTCGTGCAAGCTGACCACCTCGACCTTGCCGACGAAGTGCATGCACAACGCGCGTCGCCAGGGAATGACGCGCAGCGGCTGGAAGCCCTGGTCGAGAAGCAGTGTGTCCCGGATGCTCACCTGCATGGGCGATCGATCGAGCAGGATCGCTCCAGCGCAAAGGTAGCACGCAGGTTGCGAAACCAGCGTGGCGAATTCGGCGCCCGGGCATCGGGCAGCGCCGGGCATTTGGCACCCGGATCGGGCTTTGATAATCGGCGAGAGCCCGATGCGGTGGACACCCGACGAGCTGGCTTCGGATGCGCAGGGGCGCCTGCTCAGGCGCGGACACCGCCCCATCGCCACCGCCTTCATCGACAGCCGTTCCCCGCGTCGGGACGGCCTGTTCGTGCCCATCGTGGCGGCTCGCGACGGGCATGCCTTCGTCGGCGATGCCGTCGCCGGAGGAGCGAGCGCCGTCCTGATCGGGCGCGGCCGGGAGGTCCCCTCCGGGGACCTCACCGTCGTGGAGGTCGACGACACGCTGGAGGCCCTGACCCGGCTGGCCGCGGCACGACGCCGCCGCTTCGCCGGTCCGGTCGTCTCGGTCAGCGGCAGCAACGGCAAGACGACGACTCGCGCCATGGTGGCGGCCGTCCTCGGCAGCGCGGTCGATCCCGTCCTGTGCACGCAGGGCAACCTCAACAACCATCTCGGGGTCCCCCTGACCCTGCTCGATGCACCGCACGAGGCCGCGGCGATGGTGATCGAGCTGGGGATGAGCGCCCCCGGCGAGAACGATCACCTCGCGTCCATCGTGCGGCCCGACGTGCACGTGATCACCAGCGTCGCGCTCGAGCACCTGGAGTTCATGCACACCCTCGAAGCGATCGCCGCGGCGGAGGCCGAGCCCATCGCGTGGGTGCAACCGGGCGGTGCCGTGGTGGTCCCCTCCGACGAGCCGCTTCTGCGGCCGCACTTGCCCGGACCCGACGGCCCCCGGGTGCTCCGCTTCGGCCCCGACGAGGACGCGGACGTTCGCATCGTCGGCGTGGAGCAGGACGTGACGACGCGCGCCGTGCTGCACGTCGACGGGCAGGAGCATGCGCTCTCCTTAAGACTGTTCGGCGCGCACAATGCCCGCAACGCCGCCGCGGCGCTGGCGGTCGGCAGCGCCCTGGGGCTTGCGCGCGCGCCGATGCTCGCCGCGCTCGAGCGGGTGACCCCGGTGGGTGATCGCGGCCGCGTGCTCGAGCTCGGGCCGCACGTGCTGGTCGCGGACTGCTACAACGCCAACCCCGGATCGGTCGCGGCGGCGCTCGAGAGCCTGGCCTCGTTGCGGGCGCGTCGGTCGGGGCCGCTGGTCGCCGTGCTCGGCGACATGTTGGAGCTCGGGCCGACCGAGCTCGAGCTGCACACCGAGGTGGGGCAGCTCGCCGCGAGGCTCGGGCTCGATGCCGTGGCCGCGTTCGGTCCGCGGGCCCGCGCCATCGCGGAGGCGGCGAGCGACGGTGGGATCGAGGCGCGTTCGTTCGACGACGATCTCGACGCGCTCGCACGCTGGCTCACCGACCGCTTCCGGGACGCCGACGCGGGTGCGGTCCTCGTCAAGGGAAGCCGGGGCATGCGACTGGAACGCCTGGTCGATCGGTTGACGTCCGCCGGCTGAGCGCGACGACGACACGCGGCGCGCCACCAGCCGTGGGGCGCGGTGTCGGCCCCTCGAACCCGCGCGCCCTTCATCGCCCGGTGTCGCCCATGCACGGTGGCGAACGCGGTACCCTGGCCTCGGCTTGCGCGTCGCTCGAATCCTCACCAACGAGACCTGCGATCATCGGTGCGCCTTTTGCAACACGCGAAGGGACCGTGAGCGGGTTTCGGTCGCGTCGTCGGCCGCCCTTCGGCAGCGCCTCGACGCGGTGCACCAGGCGGGCGTGCAGGAGCTGGTGCTCACGGGCGGCGAGCCGTCGCTGCGACGCGACCTCCCGGCGATCGTCGCTCGAGCGCGCCGCATCGTCGAAAAGGTCGTGCTGGAGACCAACGGCAGCGGCATCGGCCCGGCCGTGGGGGGGGCGCCCCCCCCGGCGGGGGGAGCGCGGGCCGGGGGGCCCCGCCCCCGCAGGGGGGGGGGTGGGGCGAGGCGCTCGATCGCATCGTTCGGCACGAGGGGGCGTGGCTCGCCGTGACCCGGGCGGTGGCAGCCCTGCACGCGGTGGGCGTCGAGCTCGAAGCCGCGGTCCCGGTCGTGCGCGACAACCTCGAGCACGTCGCGGCGCTGCCCGAGCAGCTTTGCGCTTCGGGCTGGCCGATCGATCGGATCCGCGTCGCGATCCCGTACGAGGGTCCGGCTCCCGAGACGCTCGCACCCCTCGACGCTGCGGCACGAGCCGTGGACGCGCTGACGACCGCAGCGCGCTCGCGAGGCATCGCGGTGCAGCTCGAGCCGGCGACGTTCGTGCCGCCGTGTGTGTTCCCGCGCCCGGCCGCGGTCGCGCACCTGTACACGCTCGGCCCGGGGGGCGCGAACCGCCCGGGGGTTCGACGCGTGGACGGCTGCGCGAGCTGTCGGGTCGCCGACCGCTGTCCGGGCCTGCCCACCGCGCTGCAGACGGTGACCGTGCATCCCATCGCGCACGATCGCGTGCGACGGCGGCTGAGCGTGATCGGCTCGGTCGAGGCCCAGATCGCCCGCGAGTTGGTGACCCACGAGATCTACCGTCGCAGCGGGGGCGAGACCGTCCCCGCGACGGTGGTGCGCATCGACTTTCGTTGCAACCAGGCGTGCCGGTTCTGCTTCGTCTCCACGCACCTGCCCCCGCCCGAAGATGCGGACGTCGAGGCGGCCATCGACGACAACGGGCGACGCCGTGGGGTGCTGGTGCTGTCGGGCGGCGAGCCCACGCTGCACCCCGACCTCCCCCGCCTGGTGCGACGGGGCAAGGCCGCCGGCGCCTGCGAGGTCGAGCTGCAGACGAACGCGGTCCGGCTGGCGGATCCGGCTCTGGTCGAGGCGCTCGTCGAGGCCGGAGTCGATGCCGCCTTCGTCTCCCTGCATGGGGCTTGCGCCGAGACGTCCGACGCGATCACGCGAGCGCCGGGCACCTTCGACCAGACGGTGCTCGGGCTCGACAACCTCGCCGCCACGCCCCTGCGGGTGCGGATCAACTTCGTGCTGTGCGGGCCCAATCACCGGGAGTTCCCCCGTTTCGTGCAAATGGTTGCCCGGCGCTGGCCGAAGGCGGCCATCACCGTTTCGTTCGTCGGGTTGTCGACCGACCTCGTGCCCCGCTCGCGAGAGCTCGTGCCGCGCTACACCGACGTGCTGCCCGCTTTGCGCGAGGGGCTGGCCATCGCCGCGCGCGAAGGCGTGGAGGTGGACGGCTTCGACTCCATGTGCGGCATCCCCCTGTGCCTCGTCCCCGGGGACCGGCGCCGCTTCTACGGGCTGGCTCCCATTCCCGAGGGGTACGATCGGGGGGAGTTCGTGCGCGCCGACGCGTGCCGGGCCTGCGCGCTGCGAGATCGTTGCTTCGGTCTGCGCCGAAACTACGCCGACCTGTACGGAGCGTCCGAGCTGCACCCGGTGCTCCCCGACGGAATCGACACGTCGGCGCCGACCTGAGCCGACCCCGCGCACGACCGTTCGTCTCGCCGCGCGGCCATGCGCGTCGACCATGGTGCGGCGCCGTGACGCGGGAACATCGGGCGGACCTCGGGCGTCGAGCAACGCGGGCCAGCGGCGTCGAGGCGGTGCGGTCGGGGCGGAGCGATCTCACACGGGCCGTGCGCGGCGTATAGACTGGGCATCCCTGCTGCGGAGGACGTCTTGACCCACTCACGAGGATCACTGCTCCTGATCGCGCTGGCGTCGTCCGCCTGCAAGAGCGACCCGCCGCTTCCCGTCGAGGCCCAGGCGTCGGACGTGCCGTCCTCGGAAGGCCCGGCCGCGCCTCCGCTCCGGGCCGACGAGCGCGACCCCGCCCCGACTCGGCCACCGCCGATCGATCCGCCGCGTGCTTCGGCGGCCGCTTCGGTGAAGGCCAAGGCCGCCGACCACCTGGGGTTCGCGCTCGATCAGCTCGCGGGGTGGTACGCGCTCGAGGGGCAGGCGGTCGTGCCCAGTTGGGCCGCCACCTCGGACGCCCGCCCCGAGCTGGCCCGCGACGACGACCTGCGCACGAGCTGGACGTGCACGCCCGCCCCCGAGCGACCGTGTGCGCTGGGGCTGTCGTTCGGCGAGCCGGCGACCGTACGGGCCATCCGCATCTATGGCGCGTCCGGACCCGACTGGAACACCTATCGCGCACACCCGCGCGTGCACGGCGTCCGCGTGCACACCGACGCCGGATGGGTCACCGCCTCGTTCGACGACGGGGCCTCCCACGGCTACGTCGTCCTCGCCGCACCGGTCGAGACGCGTTCCATCGCCCTGGAGATCCTCGGGACCCACGAGGGCAAGAAGTCGCAGACCATCCATCTCGCCGAGCTCGAAGCGTACGGGACCTCCGGGCCGGCGCGCCCTCCGTTGAACCTCGATCCCGAGGCCGCGATCGTCACGTTCGAGACCGAGGCGTGGAAGAACAAGGGCAGCAGCCACACCATTCGGCTGGCGTTTCTGGAGGTCGTGCGCCCCGACGGGACGCCGCAACGTCTACTTCGAGGGACGGCGCTGCTCGGTCGCAAGGGCGATCGCTTCCTGATGATCGAGAAACTCCACGGCTCGACCTGCGACGCGCACCAGGGCTCGTACGTCCTGCTCGACCAGCGCACGCGGATGCTCTATCCGCTCGCTGCGATGGGGGGCGTGCCGGGCGAGGTGCTTCGCCACGACGTCGGCGAAGGTTTCGCGGTGCGTGCCGCCGGGGATGCCTCGCGCCCGTTTCGAGCCGTGCTCCTCGACGAGGGCGCGGTCGTCGCGAAATGGCCGCCCAAGCACCCGCAACGCGCCGAGGAAGCGCGGGTGGACTGGGGGTTCACCGCACCGCGGGGGCTGTCGCGCGGCGGCGCGCGGCTGGGCTCGCCCCCCGAGGGTTGTGCGCCGGCCGAGGTCGACGCGTTCCCGAATCTGTTCGAGGACGGGCAGCTCCCGCAGCCCGTTCAGGTCGTCGCCTGTCGCCTCGACGACGCGCACCAGGCCGTGCTCGCTGCGGACGCGAGCTGCGGAACGGCCTGGCTCGTCGCGGTCGTGGACGGGACGGGTACGGTGGTGCACCGCGTGGAATCGAAGGAGGACGGACGTGGCCTCCGGCTCGCCCGCATCGAGGGCGTGGGGGTGCTGGTCGAGGCGACCCGCGCGGCCGGAGCGAGCTCCGATCTCCTGAGCGTGGCCGCCGACGGCATCACCGTGTTCGAGAAGGGGGCCGCCCTGGCGCTGCGCCCCCCCTCGACGTGCGACACCTGTGACGATCGCTTCGCGAGCGAGCGCGTGGAACGAGAGGACGCCGACCCGGCGACGCCCACGGGTGCCGACCCGGTCGACGCGGAATCGTCCGCCGACGACGAAGGCGTCCCAGCGCCCCCCGACGACGAAGCCCCCGAAGGCACCTCCGGCCTCCCGTCGTTGTGAGGTGGGTATTCGGGCACGATCGCGGCGGCGAGGCGTCGTCGCGCACCGTCGTGGGGACCTCACGAGGAGCGGATCGACCGAGCGCCGCTTCGAAGGTGCGCCGCCGCGTCGAGGGTTCGCCGCGTAGGGTCGGGCCCTTCGGCGTCGGGCGATGGAGACGAGCACGACCAGGCCCAGCACGGCGCCGGAGGGCGTCGCGGTGCGGCAACCACACCCGTCGTCGCCGCGGCGAATCGCCGCGTGCGGGGGTCGGGCCCTTCGGCGTCGGGCGATGGAGACGAGCACGACCAGGCCCAGCACGGCGCCGGAGGGCGTCGCGGTGCGGCAACCACACCCGTCGTCGCCGCGGCGAATCGCCGCGTGCGGGGGTCAGGCCCTTTGGCGTCGGGCGATGGCGACGAGCACGACCAGACCCAGCATGGCGCCGGGGGGCGTCGTGGTGCGGCAACCACACCCGTCGTCACCGCTCTCCGAACCGCCCGCGGATGCGCTGCTGCCGGGGATGTCCCCGTCGGTGTCGCCATCCTCCGCGGAATCGGCACCGCCCGATTCCCCGTCGTCCGATCCCGTCCCTTCGTCGACCGATCCCCCCGGGGCGTTCTCGATGATGATGGTGATCTCGTCGCTCGCCGGGTTGCCCCACTCGTCGAGGCCTTCGACCCGGATGGTGTGCTCGCCGTTGGGCAGGTTGTGCCCCTTCGCGCCGCCCGTCACCGGGAAGGTGTGGGTGGCATCGAGCATCAACGCGTCGAAGACCTCCTCGCCGTCGATCAGGATCGTCATGTCGATCTGCTGCGGCTTGCGATCGTCGTCGAGCCTGACCCGGAGGTCGAAGTTCTCCGCGAAGTCCAGGACCGCGCCGTCTTCGGGCGCCTCGATGACCACCGTCGGCGGGACGTTGTCGGGGACCGGCGGCCCGAACAACAGCAGCATCTCGCGGTAGGAGTTCTGCTGCCCGGTCGGGCAGAACATGCTGTGGACCTGGCCGCACTGTCCGAGGGTCGGATTGAGGTCGGTGTTCGACACGATCTGGCTGCACGAGTCGTTGTACTTGGGGTTCGTCGTGCCGCCCGCGGTCGGATAGAGGTTGTCGGTGCTGTCGTCGACGTGCTCGAGGCCCCAGGTGTGGGCCGCCTCCTGGTGCACCACCGTGGCGATGATGTTCGAGCTGCCGGTCAAGAACGCGAAGCTGGTCATGTTGGGGTTGGTGTTGCCGCAGTCGATCGTCGGTGCGATCCCGCCGATGTTCCCCACGTCGACGCCCTGCGGCGTTCCGACCATCACCATCGCGTACGGCTGATTGTCGGGCGGGCGCGTGCCCACCACGATGACGCCGAAATCCTCCACGTCCTCGCGGACGGCCTGGATGACGGCGTTGCGTCGGGCGGGGTCGTCGGGCGCGAACGGCTCGATGGTCCGACCGGCGAGAAAGCCGATCGTGGTGCAGTCGTTGTGCGAGTCGTTGCCGCACCCGCTCTTCATGGTCCCGCCGTCCATGTTCACGAACAGCAAGGTGGGGCTGTTGAACGCCGCCTGGACACCGGGCTCGTGGCCCAAACCCACGTACTCGGGTTCGTAGTCGGGATGGGTGATCGGGAACGGCTCGATGGGCGCGTCGGCCCTCGCCTGCGTCACCGCCATACCGCACAAACCCAGCACGACTGCCATGCCGCACGCGATGCTCGACCGTCTCGACTTCATTGCACGCCCTCGCAACATCCGCGCCATCATCGGCCCGGGTGGGCCAGGGGTCAATCGCCGAGGGTCGATCGCCGGGCCGACAGGGCCGCGCGAGCGTGCTCACGATCGTCGAAGTGGATCTTTTGGGTGCCGAGGATCTGGTAGTCCTCGTGGCCCTTTCCGGCGATGAGAACGAGATCCTCGGGGGCCGCCTCGGCGATGGCCCGCGCGATGGCCCGAGCCCGGTCGACCTCGCGAACCACCTTGGCCCGGTCTTGCGGCAGCACGCCCGCCAGCATGGCGTCCATGATGCGCTCGGGCGGCTCGGTCCGTGGGTTGTCCGACGTGGCCCAGAACCGATCGGCCCCAGCCGCCGCCACCGCGCCCATCAACGGCCGTTTGGTGGGATCGCGATCGCCCCCGCATCCGAGGAGTACATGTAGGCGTCCGGAGCAGATCGCTCGAACTGCGGCAATCGCCCGCTCGACCGCGTCCGGCGTGTGGGCGTAATCGACGACCACCGCCGGGCCCCGCACCCCCGCCACGCTCACCCGCTCCAACCGCCCCGGGGCCCCGCGGGCGGTCGCGAGGGCGGTCTCGATCACCGACGGCTCGACGCCCAGCGCGAGCGCCAGGCCGATCGCGACCAGGAGGTTGTCGAGGTTGTAGCTGCCGATGAGCGGCGAGGTGAGCTCGAGGACGCCCGCGGGCGTCCGCACGCGCGCACGCGTGCAGTCGCCGGCGAGCTCGGCCTGCTCGACCAGGATCTCCGCCGCTCGATCCTCGCCGCGCGAGGCTCGGAGCGTTCGCCCCCCTGCGTCGCGCGCGGCGGCCAGGAAGCGGAGCGCGGCCGGTCGACCGTCGACCGCCGCCACGGCATGACCGCCCGCGCGCAGGTGCCGGCTCGCCAGACGACACTTCGCGACCAGGTACGCCTCCATGTCGGCGTGAAAGTCCAGGTGATCCTGGCTGAACGACGTGAACCCGATGGCGTCGAAACGAAGCGGCTCGACGCGGCCCTGCTCGAGCGCGTGAGACGACGCCTCCATCACCAGATCGGTGGCGCCGCGATCGACCGCCGAGGCGAGGAGCGCCTGGAGCTCGAGCGGAAACGGCGTGGTCAGGGACGCGGGCACCTCCTCGTCGACCACGAAGTTTCCGGTCGTGCCCAGCCGTGCGTAGGCCCGGCCCGCGGTCGCGAAGATCGATCCGACCAGATGCGCGGTGGTCGTCTTGCCGTTGGTGCCCGTGATCGCGCACGAGCGCAGCCGCTCCCCCGGTCGGCCGAAGGCATTGGCCGCGAGCACGGGGTGTGCCGCACCGGTGTCGGGCAACCACACGTGCGGCACGGCGGGCGCCTCGATGCGTCCGCGTCGCAGCAGCAGCACCCCCGCACCCGCGCCGATCACCTGCTCGACGAATTCGTGGCCGTCGTGCGTCGCTCCGCGGACGGCCAGGAATGCTTGTCCCGGTCGCACGCGACGCGAGTCGACCTCCAGCCCCTCCACGCGCGTCGTCGGTCCGCACCCCGCGTAGACGGGATCGTCGACGTCGCGCAGCAGGCATTCGAGCGTGATCGGCCCGCCCGTCACGGCTCAGCTCTCGGACCGGTCCTCGACGGGGTGCTCGCCCCGGTCGGATCGCGCCGCGCCACACGATCCGGCACCGCACGTCATCTCGGCCGACTCCTTCTTGGCGCCGCACACCATCTCGCTCTTCGCCGGGCCGGGCCTGGCCTCGGTCTTCGACGAGGCGCTCGATGCCGTGACGCCTCTGGCCGTCGCCGCGTCACGGGCCTGCGTCGGCGCGCGGGGCCCTTCGCCCTCGTGCTCGGCACCGTCGCCCGAAGCACGGGGATCGAGCGCCCCGACCTCGTCGGCCTTCGCGGGCGCGTCCTTGGTGGCGTCGACCTTGGCGGGCTCGTCCTTGGTGGCGTCGACCTCGGTGGGCTCCTCCTTGCCGTGGCCGCCGCACATGCCCGGTGCGCAGGCTCCCGGTGCACAGGACATCTCCGCCTCGCCGCCGCCCGCCTTGCCGGCCCCGTCCTTGCCGCCTCCGTCGACTTCCTTGGCGGGGCTCGGCTTGCCGTCGCAACCGACGAGCACACCGCTGCCGAGGAGCGCGAGGGTGGCGGAGATCGTCTTGAGGTCCATCTGGAGGTCCAGGGTAGCGCGGACGCGGCCGGCTTGCCGTCAAAGCGCCGCGACCGCCGTCTTGGTGAGCCGCACGAGGCGCGGAGCCTCCGCGACGAGATGCTCGAGGTCGATGCTGCGTCGCGAACGGTACACGAACCCGACCAGGCGGTCGTCTTGACGCCACATCACCAGGTATCCGCGCCCCTTGACCACCTCGGTCCCCTCCAGGCCGTCCATGCGCTCGAGCCCCACGGTCAAGCCGTCGACGACCTCCACCCGCGGCATGCTCTGGATCGCGGCGTCGACCTCGTCGGGCGGGGCGTCGATCGTCCGGTAGATCGGCTCGATCACGGTCTGCTCGTCGACCGCCTCACCGAGCACCCTGCCCACTTCCAGGGCCACGGGCGCCACGGTCTTGCCCTTGACCACCAGCGCCTCGACCTGGCCCGACCTCGCTCGGTCCTCGAGCCAGGCCTGCGCGTGCCCGCTGAGCGCCCCGGTCTTCTCGGCCAGCGTACCGCCCTCCTCCGACAACGCCTTGGCGGCTTCCTTGCCGCTCTCGAGCGCGCCCTTGCTCCCCTCGACCACCTTCTGCGTCGATGCCTTGGCGTTCTCCATGGCGGTCTTGCCCTCGACGGCGGCCGCGTCGGCGATCCGCTGACTCGTCTGGGCGACGTCCTGCGCAGCCTCGCACCCCAGCACCACGAGGATCGCCGACCCGCCCACCCGGACCCGGAGCATGGCGGAACGATAGCCCGCTACCCGGGGTCGG
>CAZYSW010000152.1:10025-11418 GCA_964650105.1 uncultured Nannocystaceae bacterium | reverse complement strand
CGTCTTCGGATCGGTCAGATCGAAGCCGCTGTAGAGCTTCTTCGCGTCGTCGACATTGGCGACGCTCACCCCCGAATTCCCGATCTTCCCGTAGATGTCGGGGCGGTGGTCGGGGTCTTCACCGTACAGGGTCACCGAGTCGAAGGCCGTCGAGAGGCGCTTGGCGGGCAACCCGGCCGAGAGATAGTGGAACCGCTTGTTGGTGCGCTCGGGGCCGCCCTCGCCGGCGAACATGCGGGTGGGATCCTCGCCCTCCCGCTTGAGCGGGAACACGCCGGCCGCGTAGGGGAACTCGCCCGGGACGTTCTCGGTGAGGATCCAACGCAGGATGTCCCCCCAGTCCTCGTACCGCGGCAGGCATACCCGCGGGATCTTCAGGTGCGAGAGCGTCTCGGTATACAGGTCCTGCTCGATCACGCGGCCGCGGACCTGGAACTGGTATTTGGCCGCCTCGTACCGCCGTCGCGTGGCTGGCCACGCCTGCAGGGCGGCGCGGCACTCGTGGTGCAGGCGAGCTTCGAGGCGGTTGTAGCGGTCCACGAGATCCGCCAGGTACTCCGGCTCGCCCTCCACGCGTTCCTCGACCCGGACGATGTCTTCGCCGGCGCCGGGCTCCTCGATGGTCAGCGACTTCTTGCCCACCTCCGCACGGAGCATCTCGATCGTTCCGTGGAGCTGGAACAACTTGCGCGCGATCCCGACCTGCTCCCGCACGAACCGGTCGTACTCGTCGGCGGACTCGGCGATCTCCGCCAGGTAGCGCACGCGCTCGGGCGGGATGATGTGGTGCTTTTGGCTCATGGCCGGCGTGATCTCGAACGACGAGCGCAACGGGGCGCCGGTCTTTTCGGCGATCGCGTCGATGAGCCGACGGTACAGAGTGTTCGTCCCCGGATCGCCGAACTGCGAGGCGATGGTCCCGAACACCGGCAGGTCTTCGTCGGCCGCCTGCCAGAGCTGTCGGTTCCGCTTGTACTGCTTGCGAACGTCACGGAGGGCGTCCAGCGAGCCGCTCTTCTCGAACTTGTTGATGGCGATGACGTCCGCGAAGTCGAGCATGTCGATCTTCTCGAGCTGCGTGGCCGCACCGTACTCGGCCGTCATCACGTACAGCGAGACGTCCGATACTTCGGTGATCTCGGTGTCCGATTGTCCGATGCCGGAGGTCTCCACGATGATCAGGTCGAAGCCGGCGGCCTTGCAGATGTCGATCGCGTCCTGAACGTGGCGCGACATGGCGAGGTTCGACTGCCGCGTGGCGAGCGATCGCATGTAGACCCGCGGGTCGTCGATCGAGTTCATGCGGATCCGGTCGCCGAGCAGCGCGCCGCCGGTGCGCCGCTTGGAGGGGTCGACGGAGATGATGGCCACGTGCTTGTCGCGGAAGTCGGAG
>CAZYSW010000152.1:2666-10015 GCA_964650105.1 uncultured Nannocystaceae bacterium | reverse complement strand
ATCTCGTCGACCAGCGACGACTTCCCCGAGCCTCCGGTCCCGGTGATGCCGAGCACCGGTGTCACCCGGGCATCGACGACCTTGCCGATCTTCGCCGACAGACCGCGGTACCGCTCCGGCCAGTTCTCGGCGAAGCTGATCAGACGGGCCAGTACCCGCGGATCCTTGCGGCGGAGATCGGCCAGCTCCGCATCGCCGGGCGGAGTGTCGGTCGGGAAGTCGCATCGCTGCAGCACGTCGTTGATCATCCCCTGCAGCCCCATCGCGCGGCCGTCGTCGGGCGAATACACCCGATCGATCCCGTAGGCGTGCAACGCTTCGATCTCACTGGGCAGGATCGTGCCGCCGCCACCGGCGAAGATCCGGATGTTCGCGCCGCGTTCCCGCAGCAGGTCGTACATGTACTGCAGGTACTCGACGTGACCGCCCTGGTAGGAGGTGATCGCGATGCCCTGAGCGTCTTCTTGGATCGCGCAGTCGACGATCTCCGCCACCGATCGGTTGTGACCCAGGTGGATCACCTCTGCGCCCGACGACTGCAGGATCCGGCGCATCAGGTTGATCGCGGCGTCGTGTCCGTCGAACAGCGACGCGGCGGTCACGATCCGGACATGGTTGCGGGGCCGATAGGGCTCGGAGCTCGGTTGGCTGACGGTCTGGGGCGACGAAGATCGACTCACCACGAGCTCGGTTCTTACCGCAAACCTTTCACGTAGGCTCGCGAAAACCGGGAGCGTCGGGGGGCGATGCCGCGCGAAGGTTCCGGTGCGCCCGCGCTCGCGCGTTCGCGGACGTCGAGCCGAGCCCGGCACGCGCGTCGTCGCGGCCTCGACAGCGCGTCATCTCACAGCGGGTCTGCGCGGCCGAACGCGGCTGCGGTGCTGGCGCAAAGAGACGCGGCGCCGGTCGGCACGCGCGCGCCCGCAGGGCATCGGAAACGCCGCGCGGGGGAGGAGGCCATCGGCGGGCATGTCTCGAGGTTCGAGCAACGCAGCCCGCGTCGGCCCGACGGTGTCGCCGCGTCGCGAGGCTCCTCCGACATACCTGTCCACGGTCAAAAGAGGTGCAGATCTTCGTCCACCGGCAGGGGAAACATCGCGTCCACGTCGCTGCCCTCGATGCCGAGCAGGCGACGAAGATTGCGATGGACGTGCGCGGGACGGATGCGGACCCCCTGGTCGGGGTTCGCGGCCGCCTCGAGGGTGACCGGGTCGAGCGGGATCGGCTCGTGTCCCGCATCGGTGGCTCCGACCACCCGGTTGCCGACGAGGCCGGCACCCATGACGATCATGCTGCTCGTCGGCCAGTGGTCCTTGCCCCCGTCGTCGTTGTAGCGCGGCGTACGGCCGAAGTCCGAGCTCACGACGACGATCAGCCGGTCGGCGACCTCCTGGCGTTCGGCCTCGTCCCACACGAAGGCGAGCAGATCGACGAGCTCGCTCATGCGCTGCCGGTGCCGAGCATCGTGATCGCCGTGGGTATCGAACCCGCCCTTCTCGAGGTTCGCCGCCACGCAGATCCCCGCGCGGTAGGCGGCCACGATCAACTGGACCCGACGAAAGGCCGCATTGGCGTGGGGGGCCGGCAAGAACTCCTCGAGGCGCTGAAGCTCGGTGCTACCCGTCCGCGCGGCGATCATCGTGCTCGTCGCATGGACGTATCGGGGCAAACGCGCCGCCGCGTGCCGCCGCGCGGCCCGCTTGTCCCGCGCCGCGAGGATGGCCGCCGCCGCGGCGGGATCGTGGTAGGTCGGGCTTTGGGGGTTCGCCGGATCGATGCGGTCGGGATGCGCGAGCTCGGCGAGCCGGCTCGCGGTCAAGTTCCGCGTCGGCGCCACCAGCCCGGACGTCCGCTCGTAGCCGCCGAAGGTGAGCAGGGCCATGGGCAGGTGGGGACCGCCGTGCCCCGCCACGACCGCGGCCGCCGTCGGGTGCCCCTCGCCGAGGCGTCCGCTCGCCATGTGCCGGCGCCCCGCGTCGTGGCCGTTGGTCTGCACGTCGATCCCGTTGATCACGACCATGCGCCCGTGGTGACGCTCGAAGAACGCGCTCGCGGCCCCCACCGGCACGTACGCGATGTTCCCGGCGGTGAGGATGTCCTCCTCGCCGTAGCTGCGGTTGAGCTCGGGCTTGGGGTCGCACAACAAGGTGGGATCCCAGCCGCCGGTCGCCTGGACCATCACGAACAGCGGGCCGGGCTCGTCGGTGGCCGCCGCCCGGGCTCCCTTCGCTCGCTCTTGCCGTGCCCCTGCGAGGGCCGGCACCACCACCGCCGCTCCGGCCACTTTGGCCAACCCCAGAAATTCTCTGCGCTTCATGGTCTCGTTCCTCGTCTCGATTACTCGTAGAGGTAGGCGAAGTCGCCGAGCAGATGGCTCATCACCGCCATCCAGGCGCGCACGGTGTACTCGGGATCGTCCACCACCGGCCTCGGCAGGGGCGCGCCGGTGGACGGATCGACCTCGGCGCGACAGGGGGTGGGGAGGGCCACGCTCAGCTCGCCCCGGGCCAGCCCCGCCTGTCCGTCTTGGAGGACGGTCGTGAACAAGCCGTACGTGCGATCGATTTCCGGGTCGCTCGTCGACAGCCGCTCGCCGAGCAGGTGCTCGTGCAGGTGGCGAAGGTTCTCGCGAATCGCCGGCTCGGCCCCCGACGCCGGTGTGTCCTCGGGGTCCACGGCCGAAAAGAGCAGGCGCTCGCCCCGAGGCCTGGCGAAGTCGAGCGCCGTCGATGCGCACGCCACCTCGTTGCTCATGCGCTCGGCGATGTTGGCCATCACGCCGTTCATCTCGGTCAGGCGGCGGGTCACCGACACCGAGTCGATGCCGCCGTAGAAGAACGCGTAGGCGTCGCCGCTCAGCAGCACGTCCACGCCGTCCCGCCGCCACGGCTGGCCGGTCGTTGCCTCGATGCGGCGGTGCAGCAGCTCGGGGGCCAGGAGGCGGGCGGTGCCCATGTCCTGCAGCTCGCTGCGCCGCACCGGGTCCAGCGGCACGCTCGAGACGGCCCGGAACCAGTGCGTCTGCACCAGGCCGATCACCACCACCCTCAGGTCGAATCCCGAGCTCGCGAACGCGGCCGCGATCTCCTCCAGTACGTGGTTTTGGGCCTCGAACGCCCGGATTCGCTGCACGTAGTCGGGCCGATCGGGATCGATGGGCTCGACCAGCGGCTCCTGCCCGGTGAGCCCGCGGAACATGACGTGGACCACCGCGCGTGCGAACTGGGGCGTGTCCACGATCTGCTCGCCCAGCCAACGCAGGGCCCGGGTTTTTTCGTCGGCGGGGATCTCCAGGTCGCCGAACCCCGGCGGCCGCATGTCCCCGAACCAGCCGTCGTCGGGTGGACGATAGCGACCGAGCTCGTCTCGATTCATGAAGGCTCCGGCCACCGGATCGAGGAGGTCGTGACAGACGTTGCAGGCGGGGTCGTACAGGGTCGGGTTGTGATCGCCGACCGAGGACGCGTCGATCGGCCGGGCCGCGAGGCGCTGGACGTCGGTGGCGAGGAAGAGCTCGAACACCATCCGCGCCCGGTGGCGGTTGCGGTTGGTCGGCGATGTCGGATAGCGGTTGAGGAACACGGAAGTGGTGAGCAGCCCTGCCTGCGGCAGATCCTCGAAGGTGTAGGCCGCCCGCGCCTCGGGGTCGTCCGGATCGGCGAACACGTCGAGGGGGATCCCGTAGCTGCGCGCGGAGTAGGGGGTCACGATCGTGAAGTCGCCGGTGAGGATTTCGGAGAACGATCGGTCGTGGCGGACGACCCACTCGACGATCTCCAGGGGCTCGCGCGCGATGGCGTCGTTGGTGAACCGCATCGCCGCCTCCAGCGCGTCGGCTGGCAGGTCCTCGTACCAGAACGCGTCGGGGAAGCGCGCCTCGTCGAGCGTGTCGACGGCGTCCGAGCCCGATCGGTACGCATCGGTGTGCAGGACGTCGTTCCAGATCTCCTTCAGCCGCACGTAGAACGCCTCCTCCCGCAGCACCCCGTCGAGCACGGCGCGAAGACCCGCCATGCCGTCGGCGTCCACGCGTGCGTACTCGTCGGGGGTCGGCAGTCGAGAGGCGAGCAAGAACACGGCCTTGCGCAGGGTCTGCCGGGCGTCGAGGAGCTCGATCCCCTCGTAGAACGCCGCGATGTCCTCGTCGTCGATGCACTGGACCCGTGCCTCCAGCCGCCTGACGAGGTCGCACAACGCGGCGACGTCGTCGCCCTCGGGGTCGAGCACCCGCGCGCCCCCGTGGTCCACCCGCGCCGAGGGCTTCAACCACAGGAGGGACTCGCCGTCGATCTCCAGCCGCGCGACGTTGGCGACGGTGTTGAAGTTGGCGTCCAGGTAGCCGGGTTGGTCGCTGTCCTGCAGGAGCAGGTCCGTGTGCCTGGCCGCACCGTTGCGGTTGTGACACGCGAGGCACCGAGGCTTGAGGATCGGCCGCCACACCGCGTCTTCGAAGAAGCGCTCGGTGTCCACGCACGCCGTGGGCCCCGACAAGTCCGGCCCCGCGGCGGGATCCCGAGGACCGTGTGGCCAGGGGCGACCCGGGTAGCCCTCGTAGCAGCCCGTGCCGACGCCGGCCCCCGCCAACACGCCGGCCAGAAGCCACGCGCGCAGCCATCGTTTCGATCCAAGCTTGCCGTTCGTCGACATGTGCGTACGACCCTCCCGGTGGGCCGCCGTCGGTCGACGGTGACCCTCGACGACACCCGTCGGGTGTCGGTGTTCGCGATGCTCGGCGCAGACCACCGCGGTCTCCGAAGCGCCCCGGCCCGCGTCGGCGCGCGGCGTCGGTCTCGTTCTTCATCCGTACGCGCGAAGCGTGGACGCTACAAGTGTCCTCGGGGGACACGTCCGTCGCTGGGCCGCGATGCAACCGGCGTCCGCGTGTCGCCTCGATCCCCGACCGAGGCGTCACGAGAGCTTCGGGTGGCGCCGGCGTGCACGACTTCTCGTCGTCGCCGCATCGGCGCTCGAGGTCCGATGGAGTCCTTCTGTGCGCGTCTCGGCACAGACGCTCGAGCCCCACCGAACCTGCGCCATGCGACCCGAGCCTCGCCGGCGTTCGACGGTGACCTTCGTCGTGCGAGGGCCGAATGACCTCGACGACGCCGGGCGCGGACGAAGGTGCGGCTCCTGCGGAGGACGACCGCCCGGCCGCCTCGCCCCGCAGGACGACGCCGCAAAAGGGCAGGGGAGCGACCTCCCTCGACCACTCGGCGCTCGAGGCGTCATTCGGTCCGTGACGTTTGCCGACCTGGGGCTAAGATGCGCCGGCCATGCGACGAGAAGCCAATATCCATCGTCGAGCGCCTCTTGTGGGTGCGCTTTCCTTCGTTTCCCTGGGTGGTCTGCTCGTGCTCTCCGCCTGCGACAAGCAGAGCGTCGACGCACCCTCGACCGATCCCTCCGCGGCTGCGGACCCGGCACGGCCGGTCCCCGAAGACGAGGCCGACGCGGATGCATCCCCCGAGGAAGACCGGCTCGCCGCCTTGTTGGCGATGGAGCACCGCAGCCCCGAGAACAAGGCCCGTGACGTGTGGCGACACCCCGCCGAGACCCTGTCCTTTTTCGGCGTACGGCCCGACTCCACGGTGGTGGAGCTGTGGCCGGGCGGGGGCTGGTACACCGAGATCCTCGCGCCTTATCTGGCCGAGCAGGGCCGGCTCATCGTCACCATCTTCGACCCCCAGGGGCCCGAGGCCTACTACGGCACCGGCCAGGCCAAGAAGATGCTCGAGCGGATCGAGACCCAGCCCGACGTCTTCGGCAAGGTCGAGACGGTCACGGTCCCGCAGAAGGTGAAGATCGGCAAGGACGGCAAGGTGCAGAGCACCACGCTCGAGCCCTTCGAGCTCGCCCCGGAAGGGACGGTGGACGTGGTGCTCACGTTCCGCAACAGCCACGGCTGGTACAACAACGACGTCCAGGAGCTCGTCTACGGCGCTGCCTTCAAGGCCCTCAAGCCCGGCGGGGTGTTCGGGGTGGTTCAGCACCGCGCCGACGAGGGGGCCGATCCCAAGGAATCGGCCAAGAAGGGTTACCTGCCCGAGGCCGAGGTGATCGCCGCGGCCAAGGCCGTAGGCTTCGAGCTGGCCGAGAAGTCCGAGATCAACGCCAACCCCAACGACACCAAGGATCATCCCGACGGGGTCTGGAGCCTCCCGCCCTCGCTGCGGGGGGCCGAGGATCAGCGAGCGAAGTACGAGGCCATCGGTGAGAGCGACCGCATGACCCTCAAGTTCGTCAAACCCTGAGGCGGGCGTGGCCCTTGAGGTGAGCGCATCGGCGGGGCCCGGTGCGCTCGCGGTGAACGTCTTCGAGCATCGGCCGTCCATGAGCACGCGCCGAGTCGCGAAGCCACCGACGTCGGTACGACGCGGGCGCGTCGCGTGGCCGGGCTGGCCACGACCGTAGCCTCCACGGACGCGCGTGCCGACGTCGTCGCTCGACGCAAGCTCGCGTAACGACACGAGCGAGCATTCTCGCACGTCGGTTGCACCGACACCGTGCTCGAGAGGTTCACATGCAAGCTCGACTGTTCGGATTTCTGTTCTCGATCCTGTCCACCGCCTGCCTGGTGCAGGGCGATTCCCCCGGCGACGACCGGGCCCGTGGTGTCCTGGGCAAGGCCGACCGCCTCGGCACCTGTCAGGACGACGGCGAGCCGCTGTGCGGCGGCCCGGGCATCGGCAACTGTTGGTGCGACGAGGCATGCGTCGACTACGGCGATTGCTGCGACGACGTGGATGTCGTGTGTGGCATCGAGCTCCCCGAGCCCGAGACCCGCCTGTGCGGAGGGCTCTCGGATCTCGGGTGCGACGACGACGAGCTGTGTCTGTACACCCCCGAGCAGATGTGTGGGGCGACCGACGATCTCGGCGTCTGCACGATGCGACCCGAGGTGTGCACGCAGGATTTCGCGCCCGTGTGTGGTTGCGATGCGACCACCTATCCCAACGCCTGCCTCGCGGTGGCCGCGGGAACCAGCGTGGCCCACGAGGGGCCGTGCGAACCCTCGGACGGCCGACCTCCGCACGGCCAGGTCCCATAGCCGGGCGCGTCGTGGCCCGCGGGCCGGATTGCCGGGACGCGCATGGATGCTCGGTGCCCCTTGGCGAGCCGGTCGGCCCGATGACACGATGCCCTTTCCGCGGCCGCCGAACTGCGGACGCGAAAGGCCATCCCATCATGGGTATGCGTATCGTTTCGACTCTGGTCGCAGCGAGCATCCTGCTCGCTGCGTGCACGTCCGATGACGGCGGCGACGAAGGCGGCGGGCCCGCGGACACCGGGACCGCCACCGGGACCGCGACGGACGATCCCACGACCGACCCGGGGCCGACCACCGACCC
>CAZYSW010000152.1:0-2566 GCA_964650105.1 uncultured Nannocystaceae bacterium | reverse complement strand
CCACCGGGACCGCGACGGACGATCCCACGACCGACCCGGGGCCGACCACCGACCCCGAGACGACCACCGATCCGGGGCCGACCACCGACCCGGGGACGACCACCGATCCGGGGCCGACCACCGACCCGGGGACCACCGCGGTCGACACCGGAAGCGAGGGCACGGACACCGGCGGCGCCTCTGCGGCTTGCACCGAGTACTGCACGGTGTGGTTCGAGCACTGCGACGGGTACAGCGGCGGCAACTACGAAGACGAGGCCGACTGCCTCGACCAGTGCGCAGCGATCCCCGAGGGCAACGAAGACGACATGGTCGGAGACACGGTGTACTGCCGCGTCAACCACGCGGAGATGGGCGACGACGACAACAACGATCACTGCGGTCACGCCTACGTCGAGCCCACCGGCATCTGTCAGTAGATGCATCGCCCGCGCGATGCCGACGATTGGCGCCCCGCCGAGCCGCGCTCGGGCGGGGCCTTTTCGTCGCGGCGGCCGAACGTGCGCGAGAGATCGTCGACGACGGGTCGGGTGGCGCGACGGATGGCCCCGCGATCGGAGCGGGGCGAACCGCACGGTTGCGGACGCCCCCGCGCAGCGTGGCGCGGTTCGGCGTGCGGCCGGGGAACGAGAACGCGCTGCGCAGCTCGGTGTTCGAACGGTTCGGGCGGTCCCGGAGGGAACGCACGCGCACGCCGGAGGGCGAGGGCCGTACAATCGTCACCCGATGATTCGAAATCTCGCCGGTCCCCTGTTGGCGCTCGCCATGGTCTTGCCGGGGTGCGATCGCATCCAAGCGCTCGTCGACGGGGACACGCCCGCCGGCGAGAGTCCTGCGACTCCTCGCGAGGGCGACAAGAACGAGAAGGCGTGGGACCCCGCGTCGGCCGAGCCCCCACCACCCGCCGAGCCCCCGCACGGCTCGTGGATCACCTTCGAGTCGCAGGAGGGGCGCTTCAACGCACAGTTCCCCAGGTCCCCGAAGACCGAGACCGCCCCCACGCCCACGGCCGTGGGCACCGTGGACATGATCACGTACTCGGCCCAGGACGGCGACGTGTACTACGCGATCGCGACGGCCGATTACCCCGCCGCGATGGTGAAGGCGTCCGATCCCGCCAGCATCCTCGACGGTGCGCGCGACGGGGCGGCCGCGAACATCAGCGGCAAGCTCACGTCCGAGAAGCAGATCGACGTGAACGGCCACAAGGGACGACGGATCAACATCACGGCCTCGCTGCAGGGCATCGATCTCGTGCTCGACCTCGTTCTCGTCCTCGTGGAGAACCGCCTGTTCCAGGCCATCGTCGTGCATCCGGCCTCGCAGAACGCCGACGCGGACATCGAGCACTTCCTGACCTCCTTCACGCCCACCTGACCTCCGCGCGCGACCCGCTCCGGGCGGGGGCCCCGCCTCGGACCCACCGGTGGCCGCCGCGTGCGCGCGTGGAACGTCCGCGCCGGCCGTGGGCAGGCGGTGGAGCCGAATCCGCGGCAACGAATGCGCGAGATCCGCAGGTCTCGCGGCGTGGACCCTCGCCCGTCGTTCCCCCCGCGACGTCCCGGCGCGGTTCCGCGGCGCTTCGCGGGCGTCCGCACGGCTTGATCGCGGGACCGATCTGTCTATACTCGGCCGCCCCGCGCCCCCTGCCACCGCTCGGTGCGAGGAGGCGCCGACCGAGCACCTTCGACCTTCCATATCTCCCATCGCGAAGACCGTCGCATGCCCACGATCCAGCAGCTCGTCCGAAAAGGACGCACCCTCCAAGTCGCCAAGAAGACGGCGCCGGCACTCAAGGAGTGCCCGCAAAAGCGTGGCGTCTGCGTCCGCGTCTACACCAGCACGCCCAAGAAGCCGAACTCGGCGCTTCGCAAGGTCGCTCGCGTTCGCCTCACCAACGGGCTGGAGGTGACCAGCTACATCCCCGCCGAGGGGCACAACCTGCAGGAACACTCCATGGTGCTGATCCGTGGCGGTCGCGTGAAGGACCTGCCGGGCGTGCGCTACCACGTCGTCCGCGGCACCCTCGACACCACCGGGGTGCAGGGGCGGCGTCAACGTCGTTCCAAGTACGGGACCAAGCGGCCCAAGTGAGGAGTTGAGTTCGAAATGTCGCGCAAGAGCGTCACCCGCAAGCCGCGTCCGGTCCTCGAGATCCGGTACAACGATCACCCCGCCGACGTGAACCGCCAGATCGCGAAGTTCATCAACGGCATCATGCGGGACGGCAAGAAGTCCATCGCCGAGAGCATCGTCTTCGGCGCCTTCGAGATCATCAGCGAGCGCACCAAGGACGATCCGATCAAGGTCTTCGAGAAGGCCGTCGCCAACACCCGCCCGCGCCTCGAGGTGCGTGCCCGCCGCGTCGGCGGCTCCAACTACCAGGTCCCCGTCGAGGTTCGTCCCGAGCGCAGCCAGACGTTGGCCTATCGCTGGCTCATCACCGCCTCCCGCGATCGCCCCGAGAAGACCATGCGCGAGCGTCTCGCCAACGAGATGCTCGACGCCGCGCAAAACCGCGGCGCCGCGGTCAAGAAGCGCGAGGACATCCACAAGATGGCCGAGG
>CAZYSW010000151.1:7287-11426 GCA_964650105.1 uncultured Nannocystaceae bacterium | reverse complement strand
ATCGTGGAGCGGGAGCGGGAGATCGCCGCGTTCGTACCGGACGAGGCGTGGCGCGTCGGCGTGCACCTCGCGCTCGATCCGGGCGCCGCCGCGAAGCTCGGCGCCGCGTGGGCCGAGCTGCTGGCGGCCAAGGACGAGCGGGGCAAGGGCGCTACGGTCAAGCAGCGCAACGCCTGGCTCGCCGAGCACGGCGCGTTGCGGGCGGAGCTCGTGGAGCTCGGGGGAAAGAAGTTCGAGCTCGGGTGCAAGGCCAGCGATCCGAAGGATCTGTCGCCGCAGGTGGTGGAGGTCGCGAAGGCCGTGGGCCTGCTCGACGTCGAGGTCGACGTCACCGAGGACCCGGCGGGCAAGGGCCCCGCGCGGTGGCTCAAGGAAGTGCGCGGCCGCGTCGATCTCTCGGCGCGTTACAAGGTGAAGTCGATCGAAACGCGCCGTTCGTCGACCAAGCCACCGCCGCCGTTCATCACGTCGACGCTGCAGATCGCGGCGGCCAACCAGCTCGGATTCTCGGCGCAGCGGACCATGCGGACCGCCCAATCCCTGTACGAGGGCGTCGACGTCCCCGGCGAGGGGCAGGTCGGTCTCATCACCTACATGCGTACCGACTCCACGAACATCGCCCCGGAGGCGCTGGCCGAGGCGCGGGCGTTCGTGGGGAAGCTCGGCAAGGCATACCTGCCCGCCCAGCCCAATCGCTGGTCGTCCTCCAACAAGGACGCTCAGGAGGCGCACGAGGCGATCCGTCCGACCTCGGTGGAGCGGCGCCCCGAGGATCTGGAGGGGGCGCTCACGCCCGACCAGTACAAGCTCTACGACCTGATCTGGCGTCGGTTCGTGGCGGGGCAGATGACGCCGGCGCAGTGGGACGCGACCACGGTGCTGTTCGAGCGCGACGACGTGAAGAACGGAGCGGTCCTCAAGGCGACCGGCCGAGTGTTGGCGTTCGATGGGTTCTACAAGATCGCCGGAGTGCCGCTGGCCGCCGACGAGCAGACGCTGCCGGACCTGGAGAAGGGGCGGGTGACCGCGCCGTTCGCCATCGATTGCGAGCAGAAGTTCTCCAGCCCGCCGCCGCGATACACCGAGGCGTCGCTGGTGAAGACCCTGGAGGCCGAGGGGATCGGCCGGCCATCGACCTATGCCTCCATCATCAGCGTCATCCAGGAGCGGCGCTACGTGGAACAGATCGACCGGCGGTTCTACGCCACCGATCTCGGCGGGGTGGTGACCGACAAGTTGATGGAGGCGTTCCCCGAGCTGATGGACGTGGGGTACACGCGCCAGATGGAGGCCGAGCTCGACAAGATCGAGGAGCGGGCCGCCGATTGGGTGCAGATGCTGCGCGAGTTATACGGGCCCTTCTCGGAGGCCCTGGATAACGCGCACGACGCCATGACGCACGCCAAGGCCGAGCAGCAGCCCGCGATCTACAAGTGCCCCAAGTGCGGGGCGCGGACGGTGTATCGCTTCGGGCGCAACGGTCGGTTCCTGTCGTGCTCGACCTACCCCGACTGCGACTACTCGGCGCCGATCGATCGCGAGGGGCGACCGCTCCTGCCCGAGCGTGTCGACGTGCGCTGCCCCGAGGACGGATCGGCCATGGAGCTGCGCAATGGCCGGTTCGGACCGTTCTTGGCGTCGGTGAACTATCCGAGCACGACCTACGTGCTCAACCTCGACAAGAAGGGCGGGATCAAGTACCCCGCGGTGCCGCCGGTGCAGACCGACCTGCCGTGCCCCAAGTGTGACGCGCCGCTCAACCTGCGACGCGGCAAGCGAGGTCCCTGGCTGGGCTGCTCGCGGTTTCCCAAGTGCCGGGGCCGCCTGGGCTGGAACACGATCGACGAGGCTCGCAAGAAGGAGCTGGAGAAGGCGCTCGCGGCCCACGAGCGGAAGCACCCACCGCCGGTGATCACCCGCATGAGCGGAGAGGTGATCCCCGAGGGCACGCCGGTGTCCAGCCTTGTGATCCCCGGCGGCGTCGCGGAGCTGGAGATCCACCCCGACGTGCTGTCGGGCGACCTGCCCGAGCACGGCATGGGCACCCCCCGCCTCGCCCGAGGAGACGGCGCCGGCCTCCCGGGCTGAGACCGGCCCCCGCGCTCCGGGGCCCGATCCCGAGTTCCGATTTCCGGGCTCCGGCTCCCGTTCCGGGTTCCAGCTCCCGTTCCGATTCCAGTGCCGGGCCCCGGTTCGGGGCTCCGGCTTCGGTGTCGGGAGGTCAGCGGTGGACTTCGAAGGTGGAGAATTCGCCGGTGGGTGGGGCTTCGGTGACGCGGACCTGGTCGACGCGGGCCGAGGGGGGGCCGCGGCGGGCCCAGGTGATGAAGGCTTCGACCTGATCGGCGGGGCCCTCGACGACGGCGCGGACGGAGCCGTCGGGCTCGTTGCGGACCCAGCCGGTCAGGCCGCGGGCGCGGGCTTCGTCGCGGGCGTTCGCACGGTAGTAGACGCCCTGGACTCGACCGAGGACGTGAAGCTCGACGCGGCGCGGGTTCGTCATGGGTGCGACCCCTATGGCCAGTTTGCGCCGTCGGGAGCCATTGCATCGAGCCACTCGAGCAGGCGCGTGCGCTGGTCCTCGGGCATCGTCAGGCCGCCGTCTTCGCAGGCGTAGGGGGGAGGCATGATCGCCGGCGCGTCGGGCATGACGCGGGCATGCACGACCTCGTAGGCGAACATGGTGCCGAACATGGCGTGAAAGTCGGCGTGGGTGGCCATGGACAACGCGCCCACGTAGCCGAGGTAGGGCGGCTCGACCTCGTCGGCGGGCACGTAGTGGCAGCCACAGTTGCCGGCGAGGATCTCCCCGATCTCGGCGGGGATCTGGCCCGCGCCCGTGCCCGCGTCGATGGGGTCGGGCGCCCCGGCCTGCACGTCTTCGATGCTGCACACGAATCCGGGCGACCCGGTGTCCGACTCCGTGTCCGTGGCGGTGTCGGTGTCCTCGCCCTGCAGGGCGCCGGCGATCCAGCCGATGATGATGGCCTGCTCGGTGTCGGTCAGCGGCGTCTCTCCGGGCGGAGGCATGGGGCTGCCCACGAGACTGACGGTGGCGCCGACGGGCGCCTCGGGAAGGATCTTGATCGCGAGGTAGCTGTTGGCCACGTTGCCGATGTCGACCACGGGGATGCCCTGCGTCGAGGCGTTGCCGACGAAGTCGGTGTCGAGCGAGAGGCCCCCCTCGTTACCGCCCTGGGTGTGGCAGAGCCCGCCCGCGCATTTGGTATCGAAGATGTCCTGAACGACCCGTGGGACGCCCTGGTTGCCGCCCTCGTCGGGGAGCGCTTCGAGCTGGGTGCAGCCGAACACGCCCAGGGCCGAGACCACGAGGACGCACGAGGGGGCGGCAGGCGAGCGCTTCATCGGCGTGTTCATAGCTTGAACCGACGTCCCAGGTTGAACCCCAGGAAGAAGTTGAACTCGTGGAAGGGGTTTTTGCTGTCGACGCCGGGCGTACGGAACGGGTTGCCGCTCTGGCCACCGGGCGCGGCCAGGTTGGGGTGGATCTCCCGGTTGTTGGTGAAGAACACCTGGAAGAAGTGGAGCCCGATGGCGTACGAGCCGCCGATGCTCCACGCGCCGATCTTGGAGCCGCGCGGGTCGGCGTCGCCGCCTCGGTAGTAGAAGGCATTGGGGCGGCGACCGTCGGGGATGGGCAGGATCCACTCGAGATCGATCCCCCAACGCCTCTTCTTGCCCAACCACACGGTCGAGGCGAAGCCGAGGTCGAACGTGTCGCGATCGTCTCGGACGAGGACCGGCTCGTCGATCCCGTCGTCGGGCAGATCGACCATCACGCGGGGATTGTGGTTGGTGTTGAGGTGATAACTCACCGTCAACATCGTGCTCCACCGCTCGAACCACAGCCGGCTGAGCATGAGCATGAAGTTTCCGGTCCAGGGGTTGGCGACGTCGAAGTCGCGAAACCAGTCCACCGAGACGTAGCCCCCGAAGGAGACCGGCCACCCGTCCTCCTGGCGCAGCGCGATGTACTTGGTCCCGAGCTCCCAGCCCTTGCGCGAGTTGGTGCGGCTCAAGAAGACGTCCCAGCCGTCGAAGATGCCGTATGCGAGCTGCATACGCATCACGACGCCCGCGTCGAGGCCGAAGGCGCCGCGCTCGGTGCCGATGCGGCC
>CAZYSW010000151.1:4453-7277 GCA_964650105.1 uncultured Nannocystaceae bacterium | reverse complement strand
TGCAGGGTGCGCTTGCCCAGGGAGGTGGTGGTGGGCAGGACGATCTGGTGGGTGCCGTGGAACGGCTTGGGCGTGCGCTTGGGCGGCGGGGTTCGTCCCGTGCCGTCGCCCGGCCCGGTCGCCTGGGGCGCCGTCGAGCTGGGGGGGCGGGCGTCCTCGGGGAGCGAGGCAATCCAGTCCTCGATCACCTTCAACTGCTCGGCGGGCAGGGGATCGTCGCCGAGCGGCATGATGTCGCCCTCGATACCCTCGGTGCCGTACATCTTGTCGAGCAGGTAGCTCTGCTCGGGCTTGCCCGGCACCACCATGATGCGGTCGACGGCCGCCGACTTGCGCCCGATGAGCGACCGCGGATCGCCGCTCAAGTCGATGCCCTCGGGCTCGGTCGGGTCTCCGCTGTCGTCGTGGCAAGCGGTGCACGACGCCTCGAAGATCTCACGCACCTTGTCTTCGAGGGCCGGTGCCGTCTCGGGACCAGCCAACGCGAGGGTGAGCAGCGCGGGCAGGAGCATGGACGGGTCGAGGATACGGCATGGGCGCCGAATTGGACCACTTCGGGGGGATCGGACGGGTACGAAGGGCGGTCTCCCGACGACGACACTCGGGCTGCTACCATGATGCCGTGAAAACCCCCGACCTCTTTCGACGTTCCGTGTGCGCACCTCGGTGGACGCGTTCGGTTGCCGTGTTGGCGCTCGCGCTCCTGGAAGCGTGTGGTGGAAAGGAGTCGGCCGCCGACGGTGAACAGGCGGCTGGCGAAGCCCCGTCGACCGCACCGGCCGGACCAGAAGGCGACGAGCCGAAAGCCGGTGAAGATGGCGCTGCGCAGCCCGACGGCGAGTCGGCCGCCGACGCAAAGGAGGAGGCCGGTGGGCCATCGGCGCCCGACGGCGGGGACATGGCCGCCGAAGGCGGCGCGGAGGCGGGCGGGGACGCCGAAGGCGGCGCGGAGGCGGCCGACGGCGCGGACGATGGAGCGGGGGCGGGGGCCGGTGAGGCCCAGGACGAGCAAGGCGGAGAAGCGGCTCCGAATCCGGCCGCGATGCTCGAGGAGGTGAAGAACAAGAAGACCTCCGACGACAAGGCGTTCGAGCTCCTGGCGCAGGCCGAGGCCGCCGGAGCCACGCCCAAGGAGCTGTCGAAGGCCGCGAACGCGCGTGGGGAGGCGTTGCACGCGACGCCCGACCGTGCCGAGAAGTTCTTCGTGTGGGCGGCGGACAAGGACCCCAAAAATCCCGATCCGAAGTGGAACCTGGCCAAACAGGCGGCGATGAGCGGTGACATCCCCACGATCAAAGAGCACCTGACCGCGGTGAAGGAACGCGGCGGCAAGAAGCTCCTGCAGCAGATCGAGTTCGATCCGATGTGGGAGATCGTCGCGGACGATCCGGATGTGCGAGCGCTGTTGAAATGACCGCGGTCGAGCGTCCCGGCGGCGTGCTGTTCGTCTGCCATGCGAACATGTGCCGCTCTCCGTTGGCCGAGGGTGTCTTTGTGCATCTGGCGCAAGAGCGGCGGGTCGCCGATCGCTTCTTGGTGGACAGCGCCGGGACCTGGGCCGCCGACGGCGTGGCGCCCCATCCGAGCTCGGTGGCGGTGGCGCGGGAACACGGGATCGATCTGTTGGCGTTGACCGGCAAGTCGCGGCCCATCCGACCCGAGGATCTCCAGCGCTTCGATCACGTCCTGGCGATGGACCGGGCCAACGAAGACGATATCCAGCGACTACGTCGGATTTCGGCCTTCGGCGAGGTGGAGGGCAAGCTGGCGCGCGTGCGCCTACTCCGTCACGTGACGCACCCCCAGGCGCGTGGGGTGGCCTCGGACGTGCCCGACCCGGTGAACAAGGGGCGCGAGGCCTACCTGGCGGTGTACGAGATCATCGAGCGGGCCTGTCGAGCGCTGCTCGACGAGCTGCTGGAGGAGACGCTCGCCGAGCCGGTCCGCGGCTCCTGATCGTCACGCGACGACGAAGCCGGCGTAGCCCACCACGCGCTCGAAGTCGCCGCTGCGCTCGCCCGAGTTGCCGTAGCGCACGAGGTGGCCGGAGGTCGCTGCGAGCTCTCGAGCCGCGAACAGAGCGACCGTGGTGGGAACGTAGCCGCACATGGTGATGGCGTGGGCGTGGACCGTTCGATGGAGGCCTTCGGCATCGAGGGTTTCGACCCTCGCGATGGCCAGGCGGTCGAGCCGCTCGGCTTCGGTGGCCGAGATGTAGTGCGACATGTCCGTGCTGGCGACGATCAACACGTCGCCCCCGCGCTCCGCCACCACGCCGGCGATTGCCGACCCCAGGTGGCGGCAGGCGTCGACGTCGAGCCCACCCAGGCAGACGGGCACGATGCGAACGTCCGGACGCAGCGCCTGCAAGAAGGGAAGATGGACCTCGATCGCGTGCTCGCGCAGGTGAGCGAGCACGTCCCCTTCGAGCCCCGCGGCCTCGGCGAGCTGCTCGGCGAGCTCCCGATCGATGCCGAGGTCTCCCGAGGGCAGGCGCCACGCGCCGCCGTTCCAGATCGACCGACGCACGCCCAAACCCGTGTGGTTGGGGCAAAGGATCACTACGCTCGACGGGACGTGGATCCGCGCGTACGTCTCGCCGAGGATCGAGCCGCTGTAGAGCCAGCCTGCGTGCGGCCCGACCAGGGCCACGGCTCGACGCGGAGCGTCCACCGTGGAAAGTCGCTTCGAGATGTCGGCGCTCAGGCGCTCGGGATCGCCCGGGTAGAATCGCCCTGCGACCGCCGGCGCACGCACCGATTCGATCCAGCGCATCATCGGCACACGAGGCTACCAACGGCGCGCGGCGTACGGTCGGACGAGC
>CAZYSW010000151.1:0-4443 GCA_964650105.1 uncultured Nannocystaceae bacterium | reverse complement strand
GCGTTGCGAGGCGTCTGGGGGGCCGCAGGATGCTCCATGAACGGATCCGGGCCGAGCGACGAAGGCGCAAAGGATGCTGCGACATCCGTCTGGCCGGGGCGCGCGTCCGGAGGGATCCTCGGATGGCCCCCTTGCGGAGGCGCTCCGCCGCCTGCTCTACTCGCTCGCTCCAGGCGCGCCTCGGGCGCGACAGCATCATGCCGCTCGGTCGTTTCCTGCGCTACCTCGCACCCAACCTCGTCACGTCGTTGGGCATGCTCTTCGGCTTGCTGTCGATGGTCGCGTCCTACGAGAACCGGTTCGTGGACGCGGCGTGGTTGATCATCTGGGCGGTGTTTCTCGACAAGGTGGACGGCTTGGTCGCGAGGACGCTCAAGGCGACCAGCCCCTTCGGCGTGCAGATGGACTCGTTCGCCGACGCGATCAACTTCGGCATCGCGCCCGCCTTCTTGGTGTTCGTCTCGGTGGGCAGCGCCGCGAGCCTGGGATTCGACCACGGACCCGGCCGCGGTCTCTTGATGATCGCCTGCGCCCTGTGGGTGCTGGGGAACGTGTTTCGCCTGGCCAAATTCAACGTGATCACCGACGAGGCGCCCGGAGGTGGGAAGTTCTTCTTCGGTGTCCCCACCACGCTCGCCGCGGGTACCCTCGTCATCTGGTACATCGCGTTGCACAAATACTCGGCGGCCGGCTCGATGGTGGGCATGCCGGAGATGTTCCGCGATCCGAAGATCTACGGGGACTGGACGATCCCCGAGACGGCTTGGGCCTATCTTCCGGCGGCGATGATCGTGGGCGCCTTCTTGATGGCCTCCAACCTTCCGACGCCCAAGCTCGGCCCGCTGGGCAATCGGGCGGTCGACGGCGTCCTGCTGCTGCTGGTCCTCACCGGGTATGTGTGTGGCTTCATGCGGGTGTTGCCGGAGTTCATGGCCCTGATGCCCACGAGCTGGCTGCTGATCTCCTTGGTGTGGGGGCAGATCTCTCCCCAGGCGCGCAGGCTCCGTGCCCCACCGTTCATCCCGTCCCCTCCGCTGGAGGGGGAGGACGCCGACGCGGAGGAGGAACCGTCGGTCAGCGGCGTGGCCGGGCGCTGACGCCGGGTCGGCGCGTCAGCGGCGCAGGATGGCCAGCATCGGGCGAGCGTACAGAAGTGGGATGGCGAGCAAGCCCGCGGCGAGGAGGCCCACCGACGTTCCCGCGACCGCGCGGGTCCCCTCGGCGGTCAGAAGCAGATAGCCGGCCGCCGGCGCGCCCACCAGGCCCAGGCCGTCCACCAACGCGAGCAGGCCGGCGCCCCCGAGCGCGAGCACACCCCAGGTCCGACCGCGCAACAAGCCGAACAGACCCGCTGCACCGAGCGCGAGCGCGGTGAGCTGGACCGCGTCGGGACGGGGCCCGAGCGCGTAGAGGATGAGGAACGGGATCGTGCTGCCTGCGGACTTCACGGCGCGCCGCATGAGCACCAGCGATTCCTCCTGAAAGTTCCAGCGCTCGGCGGTCTGCTCGGAGTGCTCGTAGCGGGCGGCCATGCCTTCGCCGAGCAAGAGCACCGCGATCGCCAGGTGCGTGAACCCGAAAAACGCGAGCACTGGTTCCATGCCCACCTTCAGGAGCACGAGCAGCAAGAGCGAGCCGAAGTTGCCGATGCCGATGGCGAACCAGCGGGCCCAGAACCACTCGGCCGCCAGGGCGACGAACGCCAGGCCGTAGCAGAGGGCCAAGGCCAGATAGCAGGCGAACAGCTCGTCGGGGCCCAGCCAGGCCGTCATCGCGAACTGGGTGACGTAGAACCCCAAGAGCAGCAGGGCGATCGCACGGCGAATTCCGACCATCTGAGCCTCGTTTCGCCTGGAACTCTACGATGGAGGGGAGGGCCGTGCAATGCGCAGTCGGCGAAACGGCCGCCGAACGGAACCACCACGCGCCTTTGCGGGGCTCGATGCCCAGCACCCTGCCGGGGTCGGAGCGTGCTCATCGCGCCGTCGGTCCACGCGGGTCACGGCGTCGATGGTCGATCCTTCGAGTCGTCCCGAGGGGTCCCGAGCCTCCGATGGCGGGTGAAAGTGCCCTCGCCGGGTGGCGTTGTAGCAGGGCATCGGAGGCGTTCGCCCGGCGATGGAGCGATGAGGCCGAGCTGGCGTCTTCGAGCGGGCCCCGGCGCCACGCAACCGAGAACCCGGCGTCGCTGCCCACGCGCAACGACCTCGGGTCGATGCTGACGCGCGGGGCGAAACGATGTGAAAGGATCGGGATGATGCGAAGACTCGTGGAGGCCATCGCGTGTGCGGGGACGCTGCTTTTCGTCGGCTGCTCGAACCAGCCGGTCGCCGCGACCACCTCGCCGTCGAGCGCCGGGGGAGTCACGTTCATCCGCCCGCGTTGCGCCGAGGTTCGCTCGTGTCTACTCGGGCAGGTCGTGGCGGCCGAGTCGGCGACCCCGTTGTCGCGCGCGGCGATCTTCCTCGAGCGAGAGGTCGAGCGGGGTGAGGTACGCGACGGCGACGTGCGTCCGCTGCGGATCGTCACCATGACCGACGATCAGGGAGTGTTCACGGTGGTGGACGCTCCCGAGGGGCGCTACCGCATCGCCGTGTACAAGGACGCCCGCCGGCTCGAAGCGCGTGGGCTCGAGCTCGGGGCTCCCGGGACGACGGTGGTTCCGGTCCGGCTGCCGCCCGGGTGACGCGACCGAGCCCCGAACGCGGTCACCAGGAGTAGAAGCCCTGACCGCTCTTTTTGCCCAGCTTGCCCTCGGCGACCATCTTGCGGAGCAGCTCGGGGGGACGAAAGTGCGCTCCGTCGGGGAGGGCCTGGCTGAGGTACTCGGCGATGTGCAGCCGCACGTCCAGGCCGACGAGGTCGGTCAGCCGCAGCGGACCCATCGGAAACCCGTAGCCCAGCGTCATCGCCTTGTCGATGTCCTCGGGGCTGCCGACGCCCTGCTCGACCATGCGGATCGCCTCGAGGCCGATGACGAGACCCAGCCGACTGGTCGCGAACCCGGGGGAGTCCTTGATCGTGATGGTCTCCTTGCCGATCTGCCGACCGAACGCCTTGGCCGCCGCCAGCACGGCATCCGAGGTCGTCGTGGAGACGACGATCTCGAGGAGCTTCATGATGTGCACGGGGTTGAAGAAGTGCAGACCGATCACGCGCTCGGGGTGCGGCAGCGGCTCGGCGATGGCGGCGATCGACAGCGAGCTCGTGTTTGTGCCCAGTACCGCCTCGGGTCCGGCCTCGGCGGCGGCCTCGCCCAGGACCCGGTGTTTGAGCTCCAGCTTCTCGGGGACCGCCTCCACCACGAGGTGAGCCCCCCGGCAGGCCTCGGTCATCGACGTGGTCGCGAGGATGTGCCCGAGGACCTCGTCGCGCTGCTCGGCGGTGACCTTCCCCCGCTCGATCCCTTTGTCGAGGTTGCTGCGGATCCGTGCCATCCCACGTTCCAGCAGCTCTGTGGTCACGTCGTACATACGGGTCTGCAACCCGGCCGCCGCGCAAACCTGCGCGATTCCGTGGCCCATGGTGCCTGCGCCGAGCACGGCAACGGTCTGGAGCGGCGACACAGGGGTAGAAGCGGGTTCGGCCATGGGCGGGTTTATGCCACGTCCGGTGCCCTACGGGACCCCCTTGGAGGCTTCCGCCGGACGCCGCGGGGGAATACTCTGGGCCCGTGCATCGGGCCCCAGATCCGCGGAGGGCGCAGTGAACGCGGCCGAGTCGAACCGCAGCAGGCGTCCCAACGGCGGCGCTGCGCGGGCGGAAAGGTTCCACATTCCACTGCTCCTTTGCTGCGCGGAGGACAACGAAGTGGGGCTGGTCAAGGTCGTCGATGCGCTTCATCGCGAGGGCATGGCACCCGAAGTCGTACCGGGGGTCGAGCTCGACCCCGCCGTGCTCGGTGAGGCGGTCGATCGGACCGACGGTCCTGCGCTGTTCGTCTTGTGCCAGACCGACGAGCTCGAGAAGGCAGCGATCCGTCGTCTGACCGGATTGTTCTCGGCACGCAGGGGGCCGGGCCAACAGCTCGTCACCGTCAGCCTCAACGCCGCTCATCCGCTCGCGGTGTTGCCGACCATTCGCAAGGCGATGAAGGAGGTGGCGCGCCTCCAGTACGAGCCGGGCGACGTCGAGCCGGACGACTCGGCTCGGCTCACGCACATGCGCGACGTCGTGGGGCCGACGCCCGTCTCCGCCACCGTGAAAAGGCCCGCGGTCGACCCCGAGGCGCTCGCACGCGAGCTCCACGAAGGGATGCTCGAGGCCGAGGCGTTGTTGGACAGGCGTTCGCGGAGCTCGACCCCGAGCCCGAAGCCGGCACCCAAACCGCCGCGACGCGAGGCGCCGCCCCGACCGGTGGTGGCCAGCCGCGACGCGGGCGTGCCCCGTGCCGCGCTCGACATCGACGAGCCCGTCGAGCGCCAGCTGGTCGAGCCTCCGTCC
>CAZYSW010000150.1:0-11493 GCA_964650105.1 uncultured Nannocystaceae bacterium | reverse complement strand
CCCCGACGCGGGCCCTTCGGCCCCCGATCGCGCTCCGCCCCCGCCCCCTCCACCGCCTCCGCCCGAGGCATCGCCCGCCCCCGGCGCGTTTTCGAGCGCTCGGGGCTCGATGGGCCGACGGACCTGATCGGAGGCCGCCGAGGCGTGATTCGCCCGGCCGCTCGCGAAGGCCGATACGATGGGGGCCGCGCCGTCCGGGGGTGCCGCCGCCGGGGGTGGCCCGATGTGGGATGCCGATGCGGAATCCGAGGCAAACCTGCGCCGTCCTGCTGCAGCTCGGCCTGCTGTACGGCTGCGGGGGCGCCCAACCGCGGGCGGCGTCCGACGACCACGGCTCGGTCGGCACCACCGCCGATGACGATGGGGGAACGGGGGAGACCGATCCGTCCGGAGCGTACGGGCCCGAGCAGCGCTACGAGCTGCGCCTGTCCGACGACGCTCCGCCGCCGTTGATGTTGGAGATGGATCGCGACGAGGTCGCCGAGCTGTTCGGGGACGCCGCCGACGACATCCTCCTTCTGGAGCTCGACTCCGCGCCGCTTTTGACCGCTGCGCTCGAGAACATCAAGACGGCGTGCGGCACGGCCTGGCAGCTCGACGACCCCGATCCGAAGCACGACTGTTCGCTGACGCCCTTGGGGCAATCCTTCGAGGGCTACGACGGCACCTGGCGGACCAGCCCGGAGTATGCCCTGGTCCGCGTGTTGACGATGACGCCGGCCAACCTCGAGGTCTCGGGGACGTCCAGCGAAAAGCTCGCCGCGCTGGCCGATGCCATGGGCGTCGGAGGCGGTTACGGCCAGATCCTGGCCGACGCGTTGCAGATCGCCCGGACCGACCCCGTGGTGCCGACCGAGTCCTTGGTGGTCGCCTTCCAGGAGGGCTTCCTCGAGTCCCACCCGGAGATCGGAGAGGGCGCCAAGCTGCGGTTCATGCTCGCGGATGCGCTCAGCGATCTGGCCACCATGACCGAGCGCTACGGGCCCGCCGGTTCGCACCCGGGCGTCATCGATCCCTCGTTCACCGTGCATGGGAAGGTGTTCGGCCCCGATTTCAGGATGATCGCCGTCGCAGAGTCGAACCTGCGGCTGGTGGACGGCATCGACGCCGAGCTCGGCAAGGGATTCATGTCGATCGTCGCGGACTCGAAGGGGCCGACGTACGACGACGAGCTCGAGTTCGACTTCGAGGATCCCGAGTCGTTTCGACTGGAGGGGGTCGTGGAGGACCTTCGCGCGGACCTGCGCTTCCGGGTGATCGAGAGCGACGACTTCGTGTGGTCGTGCCTGGGCAATCCTCCGTGCCACGAGAACGTCCCGGGCCATCCGGTGAGCACCGCCTCGGTGTGGGCTCGCGATCCGTGGCTGCTCGAGTACGCGATGGCTGCGGGAGCCTACGATCGCTACAAGCTCCGGGTGTTCCACGGCAGCTACTTGTTCGGCGCGGCCCACGTCTACATCGGGATGTTCGGCGACCCGCCGGGGTGGATCGTGTACGACATCCCCTTCGACATCGGGGATCCGCCGGAAGACCAGTATCTGTGGGAAACGATCCTCGAGGTCGCGCAGGTGGCCCTGCACCGCACGCCCTATCAGACGTTCGCCGAGGGGCAGGCGAACGTCGCGTTCACGCTCCACGACGTTCCGGTGGGGCTGACCGGCACCGAGGCCGCCGACGCCGTGCGTCCATACCTGCAGCAGCAGGCGTCGAAGCTCGCCGACGTGCTCTTGGGGGATTACAAGAAGAACAACGATCGGCTCGACTTCTACTATCGCCGGGGGGAAGATGGAGAGCCGTACTTCTTCTTCATTGCCCCCGACGACCTGCCCGACGGGGAGCCCTACGGCTATGCGCGGCCGGGGTTCTATGGCGGCGACGATCTGAAGGGCACCAGCAAGGTCTCTCGGACGGCCGTGCCGGGGCTGGTGGACACCGTCCACGAGAAGGTCGCGATCCCCGAGGGGGAGACGACCCTCTACTACGAAGACGAGAATGGCGAGGTGTATCGCCTGCGCGTCGAGCGACACGCCGGGGGGACCGCTCTCGACGTTCACGTCGCGCGCCGTTTGCAGTGAGCCCGCCGATGCCGCGCCCGAGGTTCGAACGACGATCGTGCGCGTGGGCGCTGTGGGGCGCGCTGGCGACCGCGGAGGGATGCGGTGGCCCGCCGACCATCGTCGTGGAAGACGACGAGCCCGCCGACGTGATGGCGGTCGGCGAGTCGCGGACCGTGGAGCTCCGGTTCATGCGCTTCGACGTGGAGGGCTACGAGAAGGCCCACACGCTCCAGGACCTGCGCGCGATGCCGAGAAGGGTGCTGGCCGACATCTGGCTGGTCGACCTCGACATCACGCCGTTGATGCAGAATGCGCTCGAAAAGCTTCGCGGGCTCTCGCACGAGGAAGTGCAAGCGTTGCCCACGCCCGCACGCAACATGCATCGCCTGCTTACGATGACGCCGGACAATGCCGTGCTGGAGGGCACCAACCTGGAGGAGATGATCGAGTTGTCCGCGGCGGTGGGGATTCCTCCCGCCCGGGCCCTCGCCAACCTCCTCGGCGTCGGCGTGACCGACGATTTCATTCCGCCCACCCAGGTGGCGAAGACCATGCTGGAGCACCTGGTGGGGACGCACCCCGCCACGCAGTTCCGCAAGGGGCCGGTGGACGAGGCGCATCCCGATGGCCTGTACCCGGTGGCCAACAACGCGATTCCGCTCACCCTCGCCGACGTGGTGACCAACTTCGAGGACATGGCCGAGCGATTCGGCCCGTCCGGGGATCACCCCGGTTTTCTGGTCGATGCGCGCGGGGTTTCGGTGATCGAAGAGGATTTCGTGATGGTGTCGAAGGTCGACGCCAACGCGCTCCCCTACAAGGGGCTCGACCTGACCAACGCCTCGGTGGCCAGCGTCGACAGCACCGGAAGTCAGATCGGGACGCTGCACGACTTCTCCGATCCCGAGTGGATGCGCATCGAAGGGTTGGTCCCCGAACCCAAAGTCGAGGAGCTCACCTTTCGAATCCTGGAGAACGACGCGTTCATCCCCGGGGGGCTCGCGCGCGAGCCGGTGGGGCAGGGGGACTCCCCGGCGTGGATGCTGCCGCCGTGGGAGTTCGAGCACCTCATCGTGCAGATGTCGCGCGGCCTGGTCGACACGGTGCCCGCCCACTGCGACAGCTACGAGCTCGCCACCGGGGCAGTGGCCTTCACCGCCTGCATCGACGAGGACGGTTGGGTGGTGCTCGAGACCTTCAACGACATCGGTTCTCCGCCCGATCCGGCCTACCTGTGGGACCTCAACCTCGAGCTCGCACAGGTGCGGATGCACGACGGAGGCCTCGCCGAAGGCGACGCCGACGTCGAGCTGACGGTACGTGACGTACCGGTGGGCATCTCCCCCGAAGAGCTCGTCGCGCAGGTGCGCGCGAACATCCAGGCGAACCCCGAAGCGCTGCGGGAGTTCGTCTCGCTCATCACCGACAGCACCGTGGGCGACGCCGACTTCTACTACTACCGAACCGAGGCCGGCGAGGACTGGCTGTACTTCGTGACGGCGTCGGACCTTCGGCTGGACGACGACGGCGACCCGGTGCGCCCGTATGCCTACCCCGCCCCCGGCTTTTTCGCCGATCGAGGTCTCACGCAGAAGGTCTCGTCGACGGCGGAGGTCGAGGGCGACACCGAGCACGAGAAGGTTCGGGTGTCGCCGGGAGATGTCCTGTACGTCCGCGACGACCAGGCCCGCACCTTCGAGCTCGTCGTCGCGCCGAAGACCCGGCGCGCGCACCTGGGCCTGGTGGTCACGCGGCTCGACTGAGGACCGATCGGGCGCCGGTTGCGCATCGGCGAACCGCGCGACAGCACCCCGCGGGCCGATCGCCTATCATCGCGCCCAGGTTCGATCGTGAGCAGCGGTCTCAAGCCCGGCGACACCTACGGGGTCTACACCGTCGTGGCGCAACTCGGTGAAGGCGGTTTCGGCCGTGTCTTCAAGGTCGAGCATCCCAGCCACCCACACCCGCTGGCGCTCAAGCTGTCGCGAATGCCCGTCACCTCCGCCGAGACGGCTCAACGCGCCCTGCGGGAAGTCACCGTGCTGCGAACCTTGACCAGCCCGCACGTGGTCCGCATCTACGACTGCGGGCTCAATCGAGACGGACACATCTACGTGCTGATGGAGTACCTCGACGGACAGCCGCTCGACGTGTTCCACGATTTTGACAAGAAGCTCGCCGCCCCGTGGGCGGTCCAGGTGATCTACCAGTGCTGCATGGGGCTGGTCGAGGCGCACAATCGAGGCATCGTTCACCGCGACCTCAAGCCCGCCAACATCTTCGTCGACAAGGACGGCAACACCAAGCTGCTCGATTTCGGTCTGGCGCGCTCGTTCGACGACACCGGGATCGTGGGGCGCAAGGCGACCGTGGGCCACATGCTCGTCGGCACACCTCACTACGCGCAGCCGGAACAGCTCGACACGGGCGCCCTCACCCCGGCGGCGGACGTCTATTCGATGTCGGTGATCCTCTACGAGCTCTTGACGGGCAAAACGCCCTTCGTGCCGGACAAATCGGTCAGTCAGGTCCGCGACGAGTGGTTCGACAATCCTATCATGTGGCTGCGCGCCCACGCCGAGTCGCCCCCGATCCCCTTGCGCACCCACTGCACCCCCGAAGAGGTCTCCGACGAGCTCGCGGCCATCGTCATGCAGGGCCTCGCCAAGGTTCCCGCCGAGCGCCCGCAGACCGCCGGGGTCATGGCCGAGATGCTGCGGCAGGCCTGGCCGAACTGGAACTTCTGACAGGGGCATCGGAAACGCCCCGCGAGGCGGCGACACCATCCCCGCGACCGCGGGCCGTGTCGCTCGACGCTCGAAACATGCCCGATGTCTCTTTGGCCTCGCGCCTCGCCAGCGCCGATGCCGACGGCGTTCTCGGCCCGCGCGACTTCTCCGATTCCCGGCTCGGAGGCCGCACCCGCGCGGGTGGGCACCATCTTCGGCCGGCTCAACCGGCAGGGGGGATCTGCTCGCAGGTCTCGGCGATGACCTGGGCCAACGTCGCGCCCAACGCATCGGCGTAGTGGGCCGTGGCCTTGCCCTCGGCCAATTCGGCGCAAGTGACCGGAGGCTGGACCGCGTTGCAGTGGGTGATGTCTCCTTTCTCGCAGTCCTCGAAGCAGTCGTCGAGCTCGGGGCCGATGTCGGCGATGATCGGATCTTTGCCGAACGACGCGAGCAGGGGATAGAGCCTCTGATCTTGCGCCGTGGCCAGGCAAGGCCGCATCACGCCCGCGGTGAGGATGCAAGCGTCTCCGCCGCATTCGGACTTCGCCGCCACGATCATGTCGTGGTAGACCTCGACGTCCTCCGGCGAGTTGCCGACCTCGTCGGTTAGCGCGAAGATCACCAGGACGGCTCCGGCGTCGCGCAGAAAGCCGGCGTTGTGGATGGCGTTGGCGGGGTGGAACGGGTAGGCCGCGCCGGCGGCCATCATCTCCCAGACGCTGCCGTTTTCGCCGACCGCCTGGATGTTCCCCACCAGCCAGTCCTTCATCGGCTGGGTGTCTCCGTCGGTCTCGACGGCGAAGTAGGTCTTCCCTTCGTGCTCGCGCAGGCGCCCCTGGGCGCCGTTCTCGGCGAAGGGCATGACGTCGGGCGTCCAGTAGTAGTCGTAGAGATCGTCGCGATCGGTCATGCCGGCCCCGGCGTAATAGGGCTCGCAGTTCACCTCACCCGGGCTCGTACCTCCACCGCTGTAGAAGGAGGACGTCGTGACGCCCACGTGGAGATCGGTTCCCGGGGGCAAGGCGTCCACGATGGCGTCGGCGAAGTCGGGGGCCACCGCGGCGAGGGCTTGCTGGTAGGAGCGCATCGACGTCGAGTTGTCGATGACGAACAGGATGTCGACGGCGTTGCATCCTTCGCATTGACCGTCTGGATCGGTGCATCCACCGGGAGCGCCGGCGTCGAGGGCGAGATCGAACTTGAACCCCTCGTCGCCGACGTCGTCTTCGGTGGGATCGCCGGTGCCTCCGGTCCCATCTGCGGTCGCCGATCCGGCCGAGGATCCCGGACTGCCGCCCGACGAGGCCTCGGTGGCGGATCCCGCGGCCGTGTCGAAAAGACTGTCGGACGGCGGGTGGGCCCCGCAGCCCAGCGCGAGGGGCACGACGAGCCCGGTGGTGCTCACCAGACCGCGCCACGGGCCTGGCCGGCGAAGGGAGGCACGAAGGGCAGACCAGCGACGCGCGACGGTGAGCATCGCGGGGAAAGCTGCCGTTCCGGGGCCGCGGTTCGCCTGCGCATGACGCGGAGCCTCGGGGCGGTCGCGCTCGCCGATGGACGGGGCTCGGAGGGTTACGACCGGTCCATGCGAGAGCGGAGGCCGCGGGCCCACGTCTCGAGCCCACGCATGGTGGTTTCCACGAGGTCGGGGGAGCAAGGCGCGGTGCGGATGGCGTCGCGCAAGAGCTGTCGTGCCCGGTGAAGCCGGCTCTTCACGGTTCCCGGCGCGATCTCCAGGATCGACGCGATCTCGACCATCGACAGGTTCTCCCAGTACGACAGCTCGAGCAGCATCTGCATCTCGATCGGCAGCCGTCGCAGCGCCCACAAGACCAGGCGTTCCTCCTCCCGGGCCGCCAAGATCACGCTGGGCGAAGTCAGGGGAGCCTGGGCAGCCGCGACGCGGTCGAGGGCTCGACGCGCGCGCCCCTGCTTGCGCAGGTACATCAGCAGCTCCTTGCGCGCGATTCCCAGCAGGAACGCCTTGACGCTCACCCCCTCGGGGAAGCGCGTGTGCTTTTCGACGCAGGCGGTCAAGGTTCGCTGGACCAGCTCCGCCACGTCCCCGTCGATGCGACCCCGAAAGAAGCGAAACAGCGTGTCGAAGTGCCGTTCGAGCAACTGCTCGCCCGCCTTGGCGTCGCCGGCTTGCCACGCGCACAGCAGCTCGGCATCCCCCTGTTCGCCGTACTCGGCGTTCACCCGTTCAGTCTACCGCGAGCACGACCGAGGCAGCGCGCGGTCGCAAAGCGTCGGCGCTACGGCACGCACCGAGCACCGCCGACGGGGTGCCCCGCGGGCTCGACCCCGTGCGAAGGCGTCGTGCCCGGCAGTCTCGTCACCCGCACCCGGGCACGGCCGCCCCCGCGCACGGCCGGTCGGGTCGATCGGGTTCTTCGACGGGCCGTGTCGGTCGCCGAGCACCGCGGCGCAGTCGGGCAACGTTGCCCGGTTTCGCGTTGCGACCCCGCGTTGGTCCGGCCCGCCGAGGGTCGTCCTCCGCACGGCGTGGGCCGTATGCAGCGCGGGGGCCGTCGACCGACTTTGCAGGATCGACGAACGGTCGTCGAGCGTGGCTCTACGGAAGGAGCGGCTCGAGGCGAGACCGCCACGACGAACGAACGCCGGTGCGTCGGATGATGTCGAGGGCTTCTGCCGCCACGCGACGTGCGGTCTCGGTCGGTTCGCGTTCGTCGGGGCTGAGCGCGAATGCGAGATCGACGAGGATGGGGAGTCGAAACACCACGCCTTCGCCGCGGCCGCGAGCGATCCCCAGGGCCTGTCCGAGCTCGGACGCGGCGAGCTCCATCTGGTGCTCGGCCATCGCACAGCGACCGCGCTCGGCGTGGGCCACCGATGCGGCGCGATCGATGCTTCCCGCCACGGTGAGCGCCTCGGCCAGGGCGGTCTCGCTCTCGTCGCACCGCCCCAAAGCCCGAAGGGATGCGGCGCGAGAGACGAGAGCCGCCGCGAGGAGGTGGGCGTCGGCACGCCGGGCGATCTCGACCGCGCGATCATCGTGCACGAGCGCCACGTCGGGTGCCCCGAGCTCGCGGTGGACCTCGGACACCGTGAGCAGGCTGTCGGCGACCCAGGGATGGTTCGCGTCTCCGGCCGCCTCGGCGTGCGCGAGGGCCAGCTCCGCGTGCACGAGCGCTTCATGGGGCTGCTCGAGCTCGAGCAGATTGTCCGCCAACCCTCGCCGGGCCCACGCGGTGTCGGAGTGGGACACGCCGAGCGTGCGCTCGAGGATCGACAACGCCCGGCGGTGCAGATCCATGGCCACACTGGCCTCTCCGAGGTTCCAGTGGGCGATCGCCGTGTTGGCGAGCGCGATGGCGGTGCGGGCGTTGACCTCGCCGACCAGCGCTCGGCGGATCGCGTAGGCCCGCTCGTAGTGGGCCAACGCGCGGTCGTGCTGCCCGCGTCGCTCGCTGACCACCCCGATCATGTTCACGATGTCCGCCACCAGCGGATGCTCGCTGCCGTAGAGCTCCTCGGCTTGCCTGGAGGCCTCCACGAACGCCGCCTCGGCCTCGTCGTACCGGTGGATACGCTCCAAGATCCGACCCCGGTGATAGGCCAGCGGTGGAACGAGGTGTGCGGGTGACGGGACGCGGGCCAGCTTGGCCTCGGCCAGATCGAGCAGCCGCAAGCCCTCTTGCGACCTCGCCCGCGGGGACCCCACGACGAAGGCGAGATCGGTGAGCGCGGAGACGACGAGCTCGTCGTCGCGTGCTCGCTCGCCCAAGAGCACCGCGCGTTCGAGCGCCGCCTCGGCCGCAGCGAAGTCTCCTCGCCATCGCTCGAGCGCGCCCCGCTGCAACCAAACCCTGCCGAGGGCGGCCGGATCTCCCAGTGTTTCGGCAGTCGACAGCGCCCGATCGCTGGCCGCCTCGGCCTCGGCGAAGCGGTCGCTGTGACGCAGCGCGTCCACGTCGGCGAGCTCGGCCTCGAGGGCGACCAACGCCTCGGGGGCGACGATGGTCGTCGACGAGAGGCCCGCGCCGCTGTGCATGCACGGCTCGAGCGGCGGCAGGTCGGCCACGCCCTGGGCCGCGCGCGTCAGCGAACGGGCGTCGATCTCGACCAGCCGTCGCACGAGCCCCCCGAGTCGGGCCGCCCGTCGCTCCAGGCACAGCATGCGGGCGCTCATCACCGCCATGGATTCGCGCTCCTCGATGACCGTGTCCTCGCAGGTGCTCCGTCGAAGGCTCACCCACTGCGACGCGTAGGCATCGAGCCCGCGAGCCACCCGATCCCAGGCCTCGCTGGAAGCTTGGGCATCGGCGCGCTCGAACGCGGCCTGCACCTCGGCGCGCTTGCTGTCGTCCCAGACGCCGACCAACTCGCGGTCGAGCCCGTCGCAGGCGGCCGCCCGCGCCTGGCGTTCTCGCCAGGCTGCCCATGCCGTCGTCGCGATGGCCAGCACCACGACGCCGGCGATCGCCCCGGTGCGAAGGCGCCCAGCAGGGTCGCGCTCCAGCGCTGCCAGGATCTCGATCATGGAGGCGGCCCGCGCCGCGGGGTCGGGCTCCAGACCGCGACGGAGGATCCGGTGGATCCAACGGGGCACGCGTGCGGCGGGTGGAGCCCGGATGTCCCGCAGGCGCTTGGCCTGCGCCAGCGCGTCGCTTTCGGATCCCTCGAAGGGGCGTCGTCCGTAGAGGACCTCGAACGCGGTCACGCAAAAGGCGTAGACGTCGGCGCGCGCGTCCAGCTCGGCGGCGCCGTCGTGTTGCTCCGGTGCCATGTAGGCGGGCGTGCCCTGAATGGAAGGCGATCCGTGGTGGGGCTCGGCGGAGACGGGCGTCCCCATCATGCGTGCGATGCCGAAGTCGGCCACGCGCACCCGGCCGTCACGTCCGATCAGCACGTTGGCGGGCTTGAAGTCGGCATGCACGAGCCCGCTGGCATGCGCCGCCGCCAGGCCGCGACCGGCCATGCGAAGGATCTCGAGCTTCTCGTGGAGGGTGTGGGGTCGTTCGCACCACGTCTTCAGCGTCTCGCCGTCGACGAGCTCGGTCACCATGTACACGCCAGGGCACCGCTCGCCGGGGTTGCGCCCATCGCCGTCGAAGGCACCGACGTCGTAGACCGCCAGCACGTTGGGGTGGGCCAGACGCGCGGCGGCCTGCGCCTCGGAGAGCAGCTCGGCACGCCGGGCCGGGTTGCTCGTCGTACCGAGGAGCTTGATCGCGACCTTCCGATCGAGCTCCGGGTCGTAGGCGGCGTGCACGGTGCCCTGTCCCCCCGCACCGATGCGCTCGAGCAGCACGTAGCGGCCGAACTTGACCGGCTCGGAGGCGCGTCCGAACAGCAGCGCCTTCGCGGCAGCGAGCGCGCTGTCACGTTCGAAGACGTCGCCGCGCGCGCGACCGACCTGCATCAGCCGATCGACAGACGTGTCCGTGCGGGTCTGCGTGGGATCGCTGACACCTGCCATCGACGTCCACGATGCTACCTCAGTGGCGATCGCCGCCGTCCATGGTCGCACCGAACGCAGTCCGTCGCGACCTCGGGGCGGAGGACGCAACGGCAGCGCGCAGCGCTCGACGACCGCGGGGGCGGTCAGACGGTGGCGATCGCCCGGTAGAGGAACGGCAGCGACACGTCGAGTCGGTAGTCGATCGAGGAGTGGTTGTCGTCGAACTCCTCGTAGTGGTGGGCGATGCCGAGACGCTCGAGCTTACGGACCAGGGTGCGCGCGCCGTAGTGCAAAAAGTACTGGTCGCGTCGGCCACAGTCGATGTAGAGCGCCGACAGCCGCCGCAGATTCTCCTGACAGCTCGGTTCGTCGATCATCCGCACGGGATCGTGCTCCAACCATCGCGACCACCGCGTGGGATCCAGCTCGCAGGTGTGCATGTCCACCGGCAAGCGAATGCCTAGGGGCGCTCGGGGATCGGGATCGTAGGACGCCGCGAGGGCGAGCACCATCAAGGTCTGAAAATGCTCTCCCCGCACCTTGGGGGCCGCGGCGACCTCGCGGAGATAGCGTTCGATCGAGCCATCGGTCCGCGCCAGCGCATCGAGTGCGGCGGGAAGGTCGCGAAGGTAGACCCACTCGAATCCCATGTCGCCCGAGTGGCACGCCACGGCCCCCCAGCGATCGCCGTGCCGCATCCCCTGCACGATGGCTCCGTATCCCCCGCTCGATTTGCCGAGTACGGCGCGGTGTCGGGGCGCGGCCAGGGTACGGAACGAGGCGTCGATGCGGGGGATCATCTCTTCGTTGAGAAAACGATCCCAGTGACCGAGGACGGGCGTGTCGAGGTACTGGTTGCCACCCAAAGACGTGAACGCGTCCGGGAACACGGCGATGACCGGACCCATCGCGCCCTCGGCCATCAACCGGTCGATGCGTTGTGGGACGCTCTCGCCGAACGCGGTCCACGACAGACGCTTGAGCCCGCTGCCCGTGAACGCTGCCAGGTCGACGACGACGGGGTAGCGTCGATCGCTGGCATCGTAGTCGGGGGGCAAGTAGACGGCGACCGTGCGTCGCGTGGGATCGCCGAGTAGATTCCCCTGCAGCGACGCGGCGTCGATGCTCAGCTCGACCAGCGTGCCGCGGGGACGATCGAAGTTGTGCTCGGGCAAGGCGCTGACTCCGGTCAATCTTTCCAGTCTGCGATGAAGATGTTGGTGTCGCCCTCGGCGGCCGCGTTGCGGTTGGAAGCGAACACCAGCTTGGTGCCGTC
>CAZYSW010000149.1:0-11503 GCA_964650105.1 uncultured Nannocystaceae bacterium | reverse complement strand
AACCCCCTCCCTTCTGGCACGGAAAACGACCTTCGGAAAGGAACCCCCTCTCCTGTCGGAAAGGAACCCCCCGGAAAGGAACCCCCTGCTCCGCACGGAAAACGACCTTCGGAAAGGAACCCCTGCTCCTTCCCCTCGGAAAGGAACCCCCGTCCCTCTTCGGAAAGGAACCCCCTCTGCCCTCGTGGGCTCGGACCTCGGTGGCGATCGTGCAGCAGTCATCTACACGCTGTTGAGCTGCTGTGCGCTCAACGACGTCGACCCCGAAGAGTATCTCGCCGACGTCCTGCCTCGCCTCGCACGCGGTGGCGTCACGAAAGCGATGGCACGCGAACTGCTGCCCCATCGCTGGAAGGTCGCCCGGGCCGGGCGCCCGTCCCCGGCCTGACCAACGCACCCTCCAAGATGCAGAACCGCCCTTCGCGGTCCCCCAACGGGCGATCGCGGCGGTTCTGCAGGGGGCGGCCTGGCGGCAGGTCACCCATGCACGGAAAATCTGTTTACGGCGTGGACCACTGGTCAGACGTGATCGACTGCACGGGAAACTCGTGCGAACTGGACGAAGACTTCGTCAGCGACGTCCCAGCGGACCTGAGCATGCTCCGGTTCGATGACCAGCGCGGGGGTATCGGCGGCTCGGGTTCGCCGCTGAACCACACGGGTTAGGAACTCACCCAATGTGACTCGGTCTCGCTCAGATGGGCTTCCGTGTCGGTGGCGTCGTTTGGGAAGTGAACGGGACGGCGATCGACGATGCGGCTTCGGCCAGTTCCGCGTTCTCGTCGAACCTCCAAAAGACATCGTGGACGGTGAAGCTGGATCGCGTGCGAGTGGGGGATGGGTGGACGACCGTCGGGAAGACCTCGCGCAGACGGACGTGAACACGTATCCGTGCTGATGAGCTCGTCGACGCCGTGGGCGAGGGGGCTATCGCCCCAGCCGCCACCGAACCGGAAGCGGGAATCCGGAGCCAGAGCAGGCGGCGAGGGGGCTATCGCCGCAGCCGCCGCCGAACCGGAACCGGGAATCCGGAGCCCGGAGCCGGAGCAGGAGTCCGGAGCCGGAGCCGGAGCCCGGAATCCGGGCGCGGACTTGGAGCCCGACGCGGAGTCGGTGCTTCCGTGGGGGGCTCGGTGCGACACTTGGTGGGGGCTGGTAGGCTCGGGGCGTGTTCGATCGGGCGGCGGTGCTTTCCGGGTTCGTGCACGGGTTTACGGATCGGGAGGGTGGGGTGAGCGAGGGGCGGTACGCGACGCTCAACCTGGGGGCGAAGTGGGGCGATCGGCCCGAGGCGGTGGCCGAGAACCTGGCGCGCGTGGCAGCGCGGGCCGGATTCGACCGCGCGTCGTTGCGGCTCGTCCGACAAGTCCACGGCAACACCGTGCTGCGTGCGGTTGAGATCGACGGCGACAGCACCGCCGATGCCTTGTGGGCGCATCGCGACGACGGCCCCATCGTCGTCGGCGTGCTGACGGCCGACTGCGTGCCCGTGCTGCTCGGCGATCGCAACGGCGAGGTGGCTTGCGCGGTGCACAGCGGCTGGCGGGGCACGGTCGCCGAGATCGTGCCCGCGGCCGTCCAGCGGCTGGCCGCAGCCGGCATCGACGCCGCCGCGCTGGTGGCCGCCATCGGGCCGTGCATCGAGGTGGACGCGTTCGAGGTCGGGGACGAGGTCGCGTCCCAGTTCCCTCCCGCATTCGTGCGACCCGGGCCCCGCGGGCGGCCACACGTCGATCTCGTCGGCACCGTGCGTGCGCAGCTCGAGATGGCCGGCGTGCCTGCCCACGCAATCGAGCGGGTCGGCGGATGCACCCACGCCCACCCCGAGCGCTGGTACTCCTACCGCCGCGACGGAAAGGGCATCGGTCAGATGCTCTCGTTCATCGGCTTTGCCCGCTGACCATCCCGGGCCGCCGAACGGCCTGCGCTACTCGGAGGGGGCGGCTTCCTGGGCGTCCGAGCCTTCGACACCCATCTTGGAGTACGACTCGGCCAGGCCTTCTTGCTTGGGCAACACGATGCCCATCACGGAGAAGCCGAGCATCCATACGAACAGCCCCGTGAACCCCACCATCAGGATGATCTGCGATACCCCGGTGAAGGAGCTCACCGGGGGCTTGGTGGCCTGAAGCTCCCATTTGTTGTCGGCGATTTCGGCTGCGGACATGTCGTGGTCTCCTGCTCCGTCCACCGCCCGTGCGGGGCGCGACAGGGCCGGGGCGCACACCCGGCCGTCTTCGGACGCTAACACGGCCGTCGGCAGGCGGACAATGGGGCGCGCCGGATCGCCGGTCGATCAGAGGACGTCGAGCCCGTAAGCGGGAAGGATCTCGCCCGTCAGCGCCTGCAGGCTCGCCAGGGACTTGAGGTAGGCGATCTGCGCATTGAGCGCTTGCGCGGCTGCGGCGTCGACCTCGTCCAGCCGCAAAAGGACGTCGTAGTTGGTCGACCGACCGACCTCGAAGCGCGCCTGCTCGGCCGCGAGGTTCTCCTGGGCGAGCTCGTAGGAGATCTGAGCGACCTCCATCACCTTGGCCGACGTGCGGAGCGAGCTCGCCGCGCGGAGCGTCGCCGCGGACACCGACTGTCGCACCTCGTCGAGCTGCACCTGGGCCTTCTTGATCTGGAGCTTGGCCGCCTCGTGGGCACCCCTGGGCCCCCGGTTCTGGACGTCCCACGTCAGCGTGATCGCTCCGCTCAAGGTCCAGTCCGCGAGCAGCCCCTGCGAGAGGTCCTCGTTGAAGAAGTTGCGGAACGCCTGTCCCCAGCTCCCCTGCTCGCCCGGATCGCCGCTGGTCGGGTCGGGAACGCGGTCGATGCTTCGGCCCTGGGGGATGAAGCTCGCCTCGACGTCGAGCTGGGGCAGTCGAGCGTTGGCGGCGACGAGCTCGTCGATGCGCCGGGACGCGATCGCGAGCTCGAGCTGCGTCACCTGAGGGTTGGCCTGCAGAGCCCGCTTCACCTCGTCGTTGATGTTCACCTCCCGCGGCCGGACCTCCGGATCGGTGGTGGGGAGGATGCCGAGGACGTCGCGATCGGCGAAGTTCTGCCCCAGCAGGGCCCGCAGGGTCAGGCTGCGATCGAGCAGCGTGTACTCCGCCGTCAGCACGTCGCTCTCGCGGGCGGCGAGGGCCTGCTCGACCGCCTTGGCGTCGACCGGCGAGAGGCGACCGGCGGCCACCAGAGCCCGCGTCCGCTCGAGCTGCGTGGTGGCGAGCTCGACGCTGTGTCGCTTGTTCGCCAGATCGCGGTGTGCGAACAGGACGTCCCAGTACGCGTTGATGATGTCGCGGACGAGATCCTGCGCGGTCGCGAGCTTGGCGGCCTCGGCCTGACTGGTGGCGATCTTCGCTCGATTGATGTCGGCGCGGTTGACCTTGAGGCCGGCCCCCCTCAGCAGCGGGTGCGTGATCGTGAGCTGCGGTCGGATCGTGTACTGCGACAGCGTCGTCGACCCCTGCGAGGCGTCGAAGAAGTTGACCGGCTGATCGGTGAGGGTGCGATTGAGGTCGACGGTGAGGCTGATGTTGCCGCCGGTCTCGAGCCGCCGCTGGAACCCGACGAAGCCCCCGACCGTGCGCGAACCGAGGCTGAACGCGAACTGCGAACAGCGCTGCGGCGTCTCGGCGATGCTCCCGTTGACCCCCGCCAGCACGAACACGTCGTAGGCTCCCAGTGCGGCCAGCACCTGGGCCTCGCTGATCTCGACGTCGATCGCGTTGGCGGCGAGCGTGAGGTTGTGCTTGGTCGCCAGCGCCAACGCGTCCGACAACGACAACGTTTCGGAATCGAACGGCGGTACGTAGTCCTCGCCGAGGTCGGCCGTCGGCAGGCGTAGCGGTGGGGCACTCTCCGGCTCCGGCTCGGGGGACACGGGCCCGGTCGGCTCCGGCTCCCCGGGAGTCGGCGTGCGCGGTGGCTCGGCAGGCGGCGTCGCGGCCGGGCCGGTGAGCGCGAGGAGGGAGGCGAGGAGATGAACGGGAGGCGTCACGGCTCGGGATGGCGGATACCGCCGCCACGCCCCCGGGTCAACGATGCCGTGAGGAATCGCGCGGTGGGCGTAGGCGCGCGCAGGCTGTTGGAGGCCGATCTGCGGCGCGGGGTTTCGCGTCCGAGGCCTTCGGCCGACGCTGCTCGCTCACGCCCGATGGGTCCGCCCGGCGAGGGTTTACCCGCCCCCACGAGGCCTTCGGTCTGGCGCGCCCTCCCGCGGTCTGGCGCGCCCTCCCGTGCCACCCGGCGACGGCCGTCCCGAGCCGGACCGGCCGCGGCCGCGAACGACCGAACGAGCCGGCCGCAGGGCACAGCGGTGACCCGCAGACCGCCCTCGATGTAAGGTCGCCTGACGCCCCCCGTTTCGTGCGGCGAAGGAGTGATGGTCCTCCGTGACCCAGGCCCGCACGGCGTTTCCCGCTGTCCTTGCAGCCGAAAGCGTGGGGCGCGCGGGCGTGAAGCCGGTGACCAGGCAAGCATCCGATGAGCTTTCGCCCGAACAGGAACGGGCTCTGGTGCGCAGGGCGCAGCAAGGGGAGCCGACGGCCTTTCGCGAGCTGTACGAGCACTACGCCGCGGCGGTGTTTCGCTACGCCATCCTCCCTTTGGTCCATGACCGCACGCTCGCCGAGGACCTCCTCGCCGACACCTTCGTGCGCGCCATCGAGAACATCCAGCGCTTTCGGTGGCAGGGCAAGGGCGTGCTGCCCTGGCTCATCCGGATCGCCAAGAACCTCTCGCTCGACCACCTGCGCAAGGCCGGCAGGGTCGGGTCCTGGCCGCTCGACTTCGAGAATTTCCTGGCCGACCCGCGGGGGACCGACGGCGAATCGGCGGCCGCGTACCGCGAGATCACCGAGCTTCTGCGCGAGCGCATCGGCCATTGTCTCGAAGAGATCAACCCTCGATATCGCCGGGTGCTCCAACTGCGTCTCGTCAAGGGGCTGGCGCGGGACGTCGCGGCGGCTCAGATGGAGGTCAGCATCGGGACCCTCGACGTCCTGCTGTTCAGGGCGTGCAAGGCGTTCCGAAAGGTCTATGTTCAGCGCTACGGCGAGGCACCGCGAGAATTCCTGACGCCATGAAGGATCCCACGCACAGCCCGTCTGCCGAGGGCGATCGCATCGCGAAGGAGCTGGCCCGGCTCGGCGAGCCTCCGGCCAGCGCCGAGGAGCTCGGCCTCGCGTGCGAGAGCACCGAAGACCTCGACGTGTCGACGGTCGCCACGCTGTTTGCCGCGGCCGGCATCGCCGGCGTCGAGGGGGTGCACGAGCCCCTGTCACCGTTGTCGCGCCGACGCGTGTGGAAGCACGTCGAAGGCCGGCTGTTTCGCGCCTCGGGGGCGCCACCGGAGGCCTCGTCCGCTCCCGCGACCGTCGACGGACGCTTGCGCGCCGTGATCGCCGGGCTGGCCGTGGCGGCCGGCGTCGCCTTGATGGCGCGGCTGACTCCGGCCGAGCCGGTCGCCGACCCGGGTTCCGACGCGCGTGCGGCCTCCCGCACGGCGATCGAGTCGCTCGCCGAGCAGGCCCGCCGCGGCGTCGAGGCGCTCGACGGTCCGAAGCACGGTGCGCGGGCCGAAGCGCTCGCCGAGCAATACGCCGCGCGGCTGCGACGAGGAGGTTCGCCGTGAACGCGCGCGTTCGACCCCTTTGCCGCCGTCGCGCCCAGTGGCTGCTCGTCGTTGGCGCCCTGTCGCTGGGCGGGTGCCAGACGGACGACGACGTGCGCGGACCGGCGAGCCCGGACGCTACGCTGAGGACGCACGTCGTCGAGCCGAGCTCCCCGACGCCCCAGGGGCTCGCGTACATCGAGGCGGTGGCGGACGTTCATCGTCGAGCCGACGCGGTCGAGGGCAGCCGTCGCGCCGCCGTGCTGCGCGAGGGGCTCGCCCTCCCGGTGCCCGCGCGATTGGGCGAAGCAGAGATCCTCCGGCTCGAGCTCGCGACGCGGCTGGCCGAGACCCTGATGGCGGGAGCACCGGGCGAGGACGGGCGCAGCGGAGCCGGTGTCGCGCGAGATCTGCTCGAGCCCATGCTCGCACCCGAGCGCTCGCTGCCTTTGGATCGTGCGACGGCACGGGCGCTGGTCGTCCTCGGTGACGCGGCGATCTCGACCGGAGATGATGCGCTCGCTGCCGGCAGCTACGCTCGCGCCATCCGGATGATGTCCCTCCTGCGACAGGAGCTCGAGCCATGAAGTTGCACCGGTTCATCGTGCCCGTGGCCGCAATGCTGCTGGCGAGCGCGTGCGACAAGACGTCCTCGTCCTCGGGAGCGACGGTCGTGCCCGGGGAGCCCCAGGCCGCGCCGGGCACGGATCCAGAGGGTACGCAGGAGGGCGACTCGATGGGCGAGCTCCAGCTACGGCTACGCCGGCTGGTCGAGGAGCAGTCCACCAAGCTCGAACCCGCCGCGACCGATGCGGCGGTGTGCGAGGATCTCTGCAGCCTCGCCACCAGCATCTGCGGAGTCCAGCAAAAGCTGTGCGATCTCGCCGATCGACACGCGGGAGACGACCGGTACCAGGGCCTTTGTCGAGAGGCGCGGCTGGAGTGCAAGGAGGCGCAGAACGCATGCATCCAATGCGTGCAGCGCCATTCGAGCCAGCCGTGAGGGCGGCGTTCGTCTGGTCGCGTCGCCGTGAAGCCTCCTCGGCGCGCGGACGCCCGTCATCGGCCTGCGCAGGATGCACTTCTGCAAGGGTTCACGGAGATGGCATACTGCCCTCGTGTCCTTCGTCGCCATGGCCGGAGTCGCCGTCGTGTTCATGGGGGCGCTGTGGTACGAGGATTGGCGGGTCCGTCGCATCGCACGACGGCGTCAGCTCGCGCGATGTGGTCTGTGCATCGTGACCTCGGGCGACGCGTGGGACGTGCAGGACGCGACGTCGACGGAGCTCGAGGCGTCGCTTCGCCGCGCGCTGTTCGTCGGCGATCTGGCGTTGGCCTACCGCGAACGTTTCGAGACGCGGCGCGACCGCACGGAGTCCCCGTTCCAGATCCGTCGTGGGCGGGTCCAGGCCGCGGAGCGTCGATTCGACAAGACGCTGGACGCCGTCGATCGAGCCGCCGAGCGGTGGCTGGTGCGGCAGGGGGGTGACGACGCCCGAAGACGACGCGCCGTCGAGCAGCTCCTCGAGTATCTGGTGCACGGCGGCAAGGCACGCGGCGGTCGAGCGGTGCTCGAGCAGACGATCGAGGTGCTGGAGCAGACGATTGCGGTCTGGCACACCACGTCCCGTGACCAGGCCCGTTTGCATCCGTTTCGCTAGCGCACCCGCCGGTGCCCGGACGGGCGCGGGCGCGTGTCGAGCCTCGTTCGCGGCTCAATGGCCGCTCAGGACGTGCGCCGGTTCCATGCGCGCGGCTCGTCGCGCCGGCAAGAACGCTCCCATGATGCAGAACCCGATCGAGAAGGCCATCGCCGCGCCCACCAGCCACCACGGGAACGCGAAGTAGGTGTCGGGCTTGTAGGGGAAGTCCGGGATGTAGCGGGCGCTCATCCAGTCGACCAGTGCGCTGGCCCCCACCGACAGGATCACTCCCGCCAGCCCCGCCAGGGCACCCAGCACCGCGGCCTCGCCCAGGACGATCCGCGCGATGTCTCCACGGCTCGCACCCACGGCCCGCATGATCCCGATCTCGTGCTGGCGCTCGTAAACCAGCATGAAGAACACGTGCATGATGTTCACGGCCGCGATCCCCACGATGACCGCCGAGACCAGGCCGAAGACCGCCATGAAAATCGCGATGAGCAGCGCCGCCTGCTCCGCGCCCGTGTCTTCCACCTTCAGGTCGAGTTCGTCGATTCCCTTGGCCACCAGCGCGACGTCGTCCTTGGACGGGACCTCGACGATCACCGAGTGATAGCGCGTCGCGTCGGTCTCGGTGCCGAACTGGACGTTGAAGCGCCTGACGTACCCGATGGGCATGGTGATGCCCAGGGCGATGGCCTTGCGGGAAAATCCCACCAGCATCGCCCTCTCCTGGAGGACGTGGTCCTTGTTGGACGCCCCCACCATCGAGGCACCGATGGTGAGATCGAGCCCGAACCCCAGCACCGCGTCGGGGTTCAGCTTCGGGAACCGGTGTGCGCGACGCAGTGCGCCGTTGTACAGCTCGAGGACGTGCTCCGACGCGAGGATGGGGATGTAGTGGCGGCAGACCTGCTCGACTTGGACGGGATTGCCCTCCGCGTCGACGGGCTCCAGCCCCTTGCGCGTGAACAGGGTGCCCGCCGGCGGTCCGCAGTACATGCGATCCCCGCAGTCGTCGTCCGTCGAGCAGCGCTCGCCGGCGGGGCCTCCCTCGTCGAAGTCCCGAAACTCAAACCCGCGACCGACGTCTTTGGTGACCAGGTCCGGCTCGATGCCGTCGGCGACCAGCTCCGAACGCAGGTTTGCGCCGAGGATCTCCTCACCCCCCACGCCGATGGACGGCACGGTGAGCCGCATCTTGGGATAGACCCGCGCCACGCCCGGCAGCGCCTCGATCTCCGCCACCTTGTCGGCGTCGAGGGCGTCCTTGGACAGCCCCAGTCGAAGCGGACCCACGTCGACGTCCAGCGCCTTGGGGACCACCTCGAGCTGATCGAGCGGGAAGATCTCTCCGAGGACCACCCGCCGGACGCCGATCCCCAAACCGATGAAGAAGGTGAACGACGCGATGCCGACGATGATCCCGACCGACGCCAACAAGAAGTGATTGCGACTGCGACGAAGGTTGGCCGCAACCAGGCCGAACAACCGGCGCGACCTCATGCGTCCGCCTCCTCGACGCGCGTTACGTCGCTGGTGTCGTCGGTGGTCGTCCGGATCGAGGGCTCCTCCGAGATCCGACCATCGGCCACACGAATGCATCGACGGGTCGACGCCGCGATCTCGGGATCGTGCGTGACGATCAACACGGTGATGCCCTTCTCGTCGTTGAGGCGACGAAGAAGACCCATGATCGCCGCACCCATCTTGCTGTCGAGATTGCCGGTGGGCTCGTCGCACAGCATCAGGCGCGGGCGATTGAACAGCGCCCGGGCGATCGCCACGCGCTGGCGCTGGCCGCCCGACAAGGTGGTGGGCGGATCGTGCAGCTTGTCGGCGAGGTCGACCTGCTCGAGGACGTCGCGGGCCCGTGCGGTGGCGGCCTCGTAGTCGAGCGTCCCGCGCCCCCGGGCGAAGATCGACGGCAGCGCCACGTTCTCCAAGCACGTCAGGTGGGGCAGCAGGTAGAACTGCTGGAAGACGAACCCGACCTCCTCGTTGCGGTAGGTGCTCAGCGTCAGGTCGTCGAGGCCCCGGAGGTCGCGGCCGTCGACCTCCACGCGCCCTTCGTAGTGCGTGTCCAGGCCGCCGATGGTGTGCAGGAGCGTGGTCTTGCCCGACCCCGAAGGACCGACGATGGCGACGAGCTCGCCGTCCTCCACGTCGAGATCGACGCCGCGGAGCACTTCGTTGACCACCTTTCCGGTCCGATAGCTCTTGCGCATGCCGCGGACGCGGATCATGAAGCGGCGAGGGTAGCCGTGGTCCCGATAGGCGTCAACAGACGTCGCTGGGCGCGGCGACGTCCGGTTCGCTCCGCCCGAGGCGGTGACGACGGGCGACGTCGCGGCGCGCTCGAGGGGCTCGCGGGCACACCCGACCGGCCCGCGTCAGAACTCCAGCTTCATGCCGATCGAGGGGATGATGGGCAACGACGTGATCGGCTGGCGCGTGCTGAAGTCGTAGGCGTCCGCCATGAACTCGGCGTTCTGGGCGTTGTAGGCATTCTGCACGTCGAGGTACGTGGTCAGCATCACGCGCTTCCAGACGAAGCGCTTGTCCACGCGCAGGTCGAGCTGATGGAACATCGGCATCCGCTTGCTGTTGATCGCCCCCATCAGCGGGAGATAGCCGCCGTCCTCGGCGTCGAACGGACCGCGACCGTTGGGGGTGTACGGGTTGCCCGAAACCAGGCGGAAGCGCGCGCCGATCTGCCAGTTGCGGGGCAGTCGATACACGCCGATGAGGGTCAAGATGTGGGTCTGATCGAGGCCGAACAAGATCCACGGCTCGTCGGGGTTGGTCCTGCGTTCGCTCCGCGACAGCGTATACGACAGCCACCCGAAGAACGCTCGTGTGAGGTCCTTGCGCACGAAGATCTCGCCGCCGTAGATCCGGCCCTCTCCCGAGTTGGTGAAGTTCTCGGGAACGATCGCGCCGTCTCGGATCACCAGGGTGGGGGAGGGGGCGGCGAGGTCCCAAAGGTACTTGTAGAAGCCGCTCACCTCGACCGTGATGTCGTGCGGGAACTCGTGCGCCACCGCGGCACTGGTCTGCAGCGCCTGCTCGGGACGGATGTCCGGATTGCCCCACACGCGGTGCCACTCGAATGGGTCGGGGATCTGCGAGTACAGGCCGACGCCCCCCTTGATCGTGGTCCGGTCACCGACTTGCCACGATGCCCGCAGGCGCGGGTCGACCATGACGTCGCCGAACACCATGCCATAGGCGGTGACGCGAACGCCCGGATACAAGGTGAAGCGATCGGTGAGGCCGGCCGACAAGGTGCCGTAGATCGACGGTGCCGCGAACGTGTCCCCGGTGTCGGTGCGGAGGACCGTTCCGCTCGACCCGGCGCCGGCCGCCGGCACCGGAGGCGCCTGCGCGTCGATGCTGAACGATCCCGCGAAGAGCTGCGCGCCGACGTCCCAGCGCAGTCGCGGGGCGACGCGCCGCCCCACCTCGGCGCGCCCCGAGAAGGTGTGGGTCTCGAGCTCGAACCGAAAGACGTCCCCCACGCCCGCCTGCGCCAGGTCGTACCGGTACGAGGGCGTGATCAAGAAGTCCCACGGACCCCGTCGATTCTCGTACAGGACGTCGACCCGGTGGAACATCAAGGTGGTCTCGAAGCGGTTGCGCTGGTCGGTCTCGATGTCGTTCGGATCGGCCGTCACCAGGCGCGTGCGATCGTCCGACCCGAACACCTTGACCGACAGGTTCCCCTTCATGACGGGGTAGTCGAACAGAGCCTGGTAGTCCCAGTAGCGGGGGGCGACCGCCAGATCGATCCCGGCGTCGTCGGGGAGCACGGCGGGCAGCAGAAGGTCGATGTAGCTCCTGCGCGCGCTCAGGATGAAGGAGCCCTTGCCGATCGGGCCCTCCAAGAGCGTGCCGGTGTCGAAGAGGTCGCTGTCGATGTAGCCGTGATAGCCGTCCCGCCGACCCGGCCGGGTCTTGACGTCGATGATGCCGCCGATCGCATCGCCGTAGCGCGCGTCGAAGTTCCCGGGGATGTAGTCGATCTGCGTCAGGATGTCGGCGTTGAAGACGCTGGTGAGCCCGCCGAAGTGGAAGAGCTGCGGGATCTCGTGCTCTCCCAGGTACACCGCAGAGTCGGTGGGGTCGGCACCGCGAATGACCAAGAGCCCGATCCCGAAGGGGGCGCGCGAGATGCCCGGGAAGTTCTGAACGGCCTTCAGCGCGTCACCCTGCGTGCCCGGCAGGTTGTCGATCTCCTCGACCCCGATCGTCC